>JBKBTU010000115.1:0-8075 GCA_046290715.1 Sphingomonas sp.
AGTCGGTATGGCCCTCGGGCAGATAGTCGAGATGGCTCTGCGTGCCGTTCAGGAAGCCCTTGCCCCAGATGCCGCCCGAGCCGATCGCGATCTTCGACTGGCTGATATGGTAGCCGGTGCCCAAGGGGTCGCTTTCGGGATCGAGGAAGATCAGCACGCGATTGCGCTGATATTCGTGCAGAACGAAGTTGACGGCGAGCGGTGCGGCGATGGCGAGCGACAGTGCGCCGCCGACGAACAGGCGCATCGGCACACCGGCGAGGAACATGACGACCACCCCGCCGCCGCAGACCATCAGCGCCGTGCCGAGGTCGGGTTGTTTCATGATCAGCGCCGCGGGAATGCCGATCAGCAGGCACGCGGGCCAGATCGCGCCGAAGCGCCGGGTCTCGCCCGGCGGCAGCATGTCGTAGAAGCGCGCGCAGGCGAGCACGATCGCCGGCTTCATGAATTCTGAGGGCTGGAGCCTGATCCCGACGTCGAGCCAGCGCTGGCTGCCGCCCCGCACCGCGCCGACCAGTTCGACGAGCACCAGCGCGACGACGATCACGGCATAGGCGGGCAGCGCCGCCGATTTCCACACCCGTTCGGGCACGTAGGAGATGGCCAGTGCGCCGCCCAGCAGCACGAAGAAGCGGATCCCCTGCGACAGCGCCCAGGGCTGGAGCGAGCCGCCGGCGGCCGAATAGAGCACGACCTGCCCGAAGATGCCGATCGCGACCACAAGCAGGATCACCCGCCACGGCAACCGGGCGATCGGATCGGGGATGAGGTGGCCGCGGCTCATTCGTCGATCTGCTCCGTCGATCCGCTCTCGGCGACCGTATCGCCGTTCGGCGCACCGGGACCGAGTGCGGCCTGCGTCTGGTTGGCGAGGTCGGTCGCCGCTTCCACGGCATCCGAATCGCTCGGCACGACCGCATCGGTCTTGGTGGCGTTGGCGGCGGGCGGCGGCGCGTGCTCGGCGCGATAGGCTTGGGCCTGCGCCGCCATGCGCGTCGCGATATCGCCGCCCCAGGTCGGCTCGACCTCCGCCAGGCTCTTCATCGCGCGATCGCGGTCGAACAGCCAGGTCATGATGTCGCGCCCGATCATCGGCGTGTCGAGGTTGCGGACGGTATGGCCGTTATGTTCGAGCACCACCGCGATCGCGTAGCGGGGATTGTCGGCGGGCGCGAAGCCGACGAACAGCGCGTGGTCGCGCAGCTTGAAGGGCAATTGGCCGTTCTTGAGCACGCCGGTGCTGCGCCGCTCCGCCATGGTGATGCGGCGGACCTGCGCCGTGCCCGTCTTTGCGGCGAGCGAGACGCCCGGCACGAGCATGCGTGCGGCACCGCCGGTGCCGCCCTGGTTGACGACGCCGTACATGGCGTCGCGCACGATCGCGAGATGCTCGGAGGCGAGCGGCAGCGCCGGCGCATCGAGATGGACGTGGCTGGCGAGCAGGCTCGGCTGTAAGGCGCGACCCGACGCGATCCGTGCGGCCATGACGGCGAGCTGAAGCGGGTTGGCGAGCACATAGCCCTGGCCGATCGATGCGTTGAGCCCGTCGGCCACCGTCCATTTGGTCTTGTATTTGTGCAGCTTCCATGCCGAGTCGGGCACGGTGCCGTAGCGCTGTGTCGCGAGCGGGAGCTCGAATTTCTGTCCCAGCCCCATCATCCTGGCGACGGGGGCGATGGTGTCGTAGCCCATGCGCCGGATCATCTCGTAGAAATAGATGTCGCAGCTCTGCTCGATCGCGCCTTTGAGATCGAGCGGGCCATGGCCGCCGCGCTTGTGGCAGTGGAAGATGCCGGTACCGACGCGCATCGCGCCCGAGCAGACGATGCGGTCGTGCGCGCCGACCCCCGCCTGGAGCAGGGCGAGGCCGTTCATCGGCTTTACCGTCGAACCCGGCGGATAGAGACCCTGCGTCACCTTGTTCATCAACGGGACGTGGTCGTCGTCGGACAGCATCTTCCATTCGAGATGGCTGATCCCGTCCGAGAAGCTGTTGGGGTCGTAAGCGGGCATCGAGACCATCGCGAGCATCTCGCCGGTCCGACAGTCGATCACCACCGCCGAACCCGAATTGGTGCCGATGCGGCGGGCGGCATATTCCTGAAGGCCGGCATCAATCGTCAGCCGCTGAGTCTTGCCCGGCACGTCGGCCCGCGTCGGCAGTTCGGCGACCACCTTGCCGCGCGCCGTGACCTCGACCCGCTTGGCGCCCGCGGTACCGCGCAGGTCCTTCTCCAGCTGCTTCTCGAGCCCGTCCTTGCCTAGCTTGAAGCCGGGGGTGACGAGCAACTGATCGCGCGTCGCCTTGAACTGTTCCGCGGTCGCCGCGCCGACATAGCCGGTGAGGTGCGCGACCGCGGCGCCGGCGGGATAGGCGCGGGCGAAGCCGCGGGTGGGCGCGACGCCGGGCAGTTCCGGCTGGCGCAGGCTGACCGCGGCATAGCGATCCCAGCTGATGTTCTCGGCCACCTGCACCGGCTGGAAGCCGGCCGCGCCCTTGAGATCGATCCGGATGCGTTCGATCTCCTCGGGGGGGAGCGCGAGCAGGCGCGCCAGCAGCGCCAGGACGCGGTCGGCGTCCTGCAGGCGGTCGGGGATGATATCGACGCGGAAATCGGTGCGGTTGTTGGCGATGGGCGCGCCGTGGCGGTCGACGATCCAGCCACGCCGCGGCGGGATCATCGTCAGGTTGACCCGATTGCTCTCGGCGAGAAGATTGTACTTCTCGTTCTGGGCGATCGCGAGCCAGCCCATGCGGCCGGCGAGCAATACCCCCACGCCCGCCTGCGCGGTGCCGAGCAGCCAGGCACGGCGCGAAAAGCTGTACGCCTGCATCGCCTCCGTGACGATGCGGGGAGAGCGCCTCAGCATCGCCGCCTCACGCCGCCGGACCGCGCTTGCGGTCGATCCAGGCGACCAGCCGCGCGGACAGGGGAAAGAGCATCACCGCGATCATGATCTGCGCCAATAGCATGGCATCGACGTGCGCGCCGAACGGCAAAGCGATCCAGCGTCCCATCGCGAGGCAGAAGGCGATGGCGCCGCTTGCGATCAGCCAGTCCTGCCAGAAATCGCGAAAGACGAGCCGCTGTTCGACGAGGTCGATCGCGATGAAGCAGAGCGACCAGAGCAGCACGGCGGAGCCGAGCGGCTGCCCGCTGACGAGGTCGTCGAACAGGCCGAGCGGCGCCGCGGCCCAGGGGCGCAGCGCGAAGCGGGCGAGAAGGCGCCAGGTCAGCAGCAGGATCAGCCCGAGCGGCGGCAGCAGCGGTAGACTTGCGACGACGGGCAGCACCGCGGTCAGCGCCGACGCGCCGAGCACCGTGCCCCAGGGCAGCGCGCGCGCGCGGCCGGGGGGCAGCGGCGGTTCGAACGGCCGGAAGTCGATCGTATTGGGGGCCATGGCGCGCGTCCCGGCTCAGGGTGCGGCGGGCGGCGCGGTCGTACGGACCGGCGGCGGCAGCGGCATGAACGGGCGCTCGACGAGCGCGAAGTCGAGCGAGTCGGGCGACGAATAGGGCAAGGCGACGACACTGTCCGCGCCGCGCGTCTCGACCTGCGCGACCGGGACGCCCGGCGGATAGAGGCCCCCGGTACCGGACGTCACGAACATATCACCCGCGGCGAACCGCACGTTGGTGGCGTTGACCGAGCGGATGTCGACCCTGCCGTCGCCACGGCCGGCGGCGATCGCCGGCAGCCCGTCGCGCGTGCGACGAACGGGAACGAGGCTGTCGGGATCCGTGAGCAGCAACACGCGCGCAGCGAAAGGCCCGGTCTCCAGCACCCGTCCGACGAGGCCAATCGGCCCGCGCACCGGCATGCCCGGCAGCACCCCTTGCAGGCGGCCGGCGTTGAGCAGCGCGAACCGACGGCCGCTCGACGCGGTAGACCCGACGAGGCGGGCGGTGACCACCGTATCGGGCGTGCGCTCGCGCACGGCGAGCAGCGCGCGCAAGCGGCGATTGTCATAGGCGATCACCCGCGCGCGGGTGAGCAGCGCATGGCTGCGCTTCACCTCGGCACGAAGTTCCGCGTTCTCGCCATGGACGTCGATCCATGTGCCGATCGCGCGCGGCACCGACAGAACGGCGTCGGCGACCGCGCCGAGTCCGGTCGCCACCGGCGCGGTCAGGCTCGCGACCCCCATTCGCAGAGCGGCGAAGGCGGGCGGGTTGAACGTCGAGACGACGAGCAGCACCGCCCCCACTATCGCGCCCGCCACCGCGAGCACGTAGCCGAGGAATGCCGAATATTGCCGCCGCCGCGAGAAACCCGTGCGACGGTCGCGGGCAGGCGCCATGCGCCGATGTCCCCCCGTCCCGTGTGGAAAGGTGTGTGGAGTGAAACGCTACGCTTCGTTACGCTCAGCCGTTCTGCAGCACGCCGCGGAACATCGGATCCTCCAGCGCACGCCCGGTGCCGAGCGCGACGCAGGTCAGCGGGTCCTCGGCGACGGTGACGGGCAGGCCGGTCTCGTCGCGCAGCACCTCGTCGAGCCCTTCGAGCAGCGCGCCGCCGCCGGTGAGCACGATGCCCTGGTCGACGATGTCGGCGGCCAGTTCGGGTGCGGTATTCTCGAGCGCGACGCGTACGCCCTCGACGATCGTCGCCACCGGCTCGGACAGCGCTTCGGCAATCTGGCCCTGGTTGATCTGGATCTCCTTGGGGACGCCATTGACGAGGTCGCGCCCCTTGATGTGGATGATCTTGCCGATGCCGTCGACCGGCGGTCGGGCGATGCCGACCTCCTGCTTGATCCGTTCGGCGGTGGCTTCGCCGATCAGGAGATTGTGGTTGCGGCGCACGTAACTGACGATCGCCTCGTCCATCTTGTCGCCGCCGACGCGCACCGACGTGGTGTAGGCGAGACCGCGCAGCGACAGCACCGCGACTTCCGTGGTGCCGCCGCCGATGTCGACGACCATGCTGCCGATCGGTTCGGTGACCGGCATGTCGGCGCCGATCGCAGCCGCCATCGGCTCCTCGATCAGGAAGACCTGGCTGGCGCCGGCGTTGGAGGCGGCGTCGCGGATCGCGCGGCGTTCGACCTTGGTCGAGCCCGACGGCACGCAGATCACGATCTCGGGCCAGCGCGCGAACTTGCGCGGACCGTGCACCTTGCGGATGAAGTGCTTGATCATCTCTTCGGCGACGTCGATGTCGGCGATGACGCCGTCGCGAAGCGGCCGGATCGCCTCGATCGAGCCCGGCGTCTTGCCCATCATCAGCTTGGCGTCGTCGCCGACCGCCTTCACCCGCTTGACGCCGTTCAGCGTCTCGACCGCGACTACCGACGGTTCGTTGAGCACGATGCCGCGGCCGCGGACATAGACCAGCGTGTTCGCGGTGCCGAGGTCGATCGCCATGTCATGGCTCATGAATTTGAAAAAGCGGGGCAGGGCCATCGGGGGCTGGGTTCCGTGTCAGGGACGCAAAAGGTCCACGCTGTCCGCCGCAGACCGTCGCGATCGGTCGTCACGTTGGGGCTTGCGGAGGGCTCGCGGGATGGCTTCGCTTGGTATAGAGCTTGCGCGGTGTCAATACGCCGTCTGCCCGAACATCTCGTCAACCGTATCGCTGCCGGTGAAGTGGTGGAAAGGCCCGCCAGCGCGTTGAAGGAGCTGGTCGAGAATGCCGTCGACGCGGGGGCGACGCGCATTGCGGTGAGCCTGTCCGACGGCGGCCTCGGGCGGATCGAGGTGGCGGACGACGGCTGCGGCATGACGCCCGCCGACATGGCATTGGCGCTGGAGCGGCATGCGACCTCCAAGCTTCCGGATGAGGCGATCGAAGCCGTTGCGACGCTTGGCTTTCGCGGCGAGGCCTTGCCGTCCATCGCCAGCGTCGCGCGGCTGACGATCGAAAGCCGGGTGCGGGGGGCCGAGGGCTGGGCGCGGGTCGTCGACAATGGCCTGGTGGTGCGCGAGGGGCCGGCGGCATTGCCGCCCGGCACGCGCGTGATCGTCGAGGAGCTGTTCGCGCGGGTGCCGGCGCGGCGCAAGTTCCTGCGCTCGGCGCGCGCGGAATATGCCGCCTGTCTCGATTCGGTACGGCGGCTGGCGATGTCGCGCCCCGACATCGCCTTCACGCTCGAGCATGACGGTCGCCGGGCGCTCGCCGCGGTGCATGCCGAGGACCGGCCGGCGCGGGTCGCTGGCCTGACCGACCGCGCGCTCGCCGACAATGCGGTGCCGGTCGACCTCGAACGCGACGGGCTGGTACTCGGCGGGGTGGCGAGCATCCCGACCTACAATCGCGGAGTGGCGGACCATCAATATCTGTTTGTCAACGGCCGGCCCGTGCGCGACCGGTTGCTGATGGGCGCGATCCGCGGTGCCTATGCCGAGATGCTGCCGCGCGACCGTCATGCGGTGGTGGCGCTGTTCCTCGACGTGCCCGCGAGCGAGGTCGACGTCAACGTCCACCCCGCCAAGACCGAGGTGCGCTTCCGCGACCCGGCGCTGGTGCGCGGCATGATCGTGTCGGGGCTGCGTCGCGCGCTGGATGCGGCGGGGCATCGCAGCGTTCAGCGGCCGAGCGACGATGCGCTCGCGATGTGGCGGCCGGAGCCGGTATCGATCGCGTCTCCCTCGGTAGAGGGATTGGGGTGGGGTAGCCCAAACGACGCGGCTCCCGGCGAGGTGTCTCCGGCCTCCGACGCGGCGGGGCTTTCGCGCCTGTTCGATCGACGCCCGACCTTTTTCGCCGCGCCGCCGGCCGCACGCGCCGAGCCGGCCTGGGCGCCGCCGCCCGAGACGAGCTCCCACCCGCTCGGCGTCGCGCGCGGGCAGGTCGCCAAGACCTATATCGTCGCGGAGGCGGAGGACGGGCTGGTGCTGGTCGACCAGCATGCCGCGCACGAGCGGCTGGTGCTCGAGCGGATGCGGGCGGCGCTGGCCGGCGGGCGGGTCGCGGCGCAGGCGCTGCTGATCCCGGAGGTGGTGGAACTCGACGAGCCGGCGTGCGACCGGCTGGAGGCGCGGGCTGCCGAACTCGCCGACCTGGGGCTGGAACTGGAGCGGTTCGGGCCGGCGGCGATGCTGGTGCGGGCGACGCCGGCGTTGCTCGGTCAGGCGGATCCGAGCGGTCTCGTCGCGGATCTCGCCGACGAACTGGCGGCGTTCGACCAGACGCTGTCGCTCCGCGAGCGGCTCGACGCGGTCGCGGGGACGATGGCGTGCCACGGCTCGGTGCGGGCCGGGCGTGTCCTCGGCGTTGCGGAGATGAACGCGCTGCTGCGCGAGATGGAGGTCACGCCGCACTCCGGCCAATGCAACCACGGTCGCCCGACATGGGTGAAGCTGGCGCATGGCGATATCGAAAGGCTGTTCGGTCGTCGCTGACCGCGGGAGCGAGCAGCCATCGTTCGGCGGCGATGCGATCGTGGAAGAAGGCGACGCCGTCGCGACCGGGCTCGACGAGCCGCTGCGTCTGTTGCCGAGCGAGCGATACGCCCACCACGAACGCCAGCCGCCGCGAGCGAATGCTGCCGTCACGCACGAGACCGGCGAAGGCCGAGACGATCTCCTGACTCTGGATCGCCATGGCGGAGGCATCCGCCAGGACGACATGCTGATTCGGTCCGCAGCGGAGCGTCAGCATGGCGGCGCGATAGGCCTTCTCGAACGCCTCGAAGTCGCAGAGCGAGAAGAAGCCTTGGGCCGTGACGATCATCAGGTCGCGGGAGGGATCGGAGACGATGTCGAAGTTCGCTGTCATGGATCAGTCCATAACGGTCACGATCTTTCCGTCGGGTTAAACTTGGCCCGTGGCTTGTAGTAGATACGTCCGGGCTGTGCGTTCACGAACCGGAAACCTTTCGGCAACCGGTGCATTCAGCAGCGCAAAGACGCTGGGATTCGACGCTCCATGAAACAGATCATGCCAATCGTGCTCGCCCTCATTCCGCTCGCCGCGGTCGTCGGGGCGTGCGTCAGCTGCCCCTGACGGACAGGCGCCACTGCGCACAAACAAAAGGGCCGCCCGGAGGATGCTCGGGGCGGCCCTTTCTCGTCGACACGGCAGGTGGGCGATCAGCCCTGAGCCTGCTCCGTCTCCGGCTGTGCCTC
>JBKBTU010000116.1:0-8054 GCA_046290715.1 Sphingomonas sp.
TGTAGGCGATGCCCTTGCCCGCGACCGCGCCGGTGCCGACGACGATCTGGACCGACCCGTCGGCGAGCCCCGCCTTGATCGCCTTCTTCTCGGCCGCGGTCGACAGGCGCGAGAGGTTGGCGACGGTCACCCCGCTGTCGGCGAAGCGCGCGGCGAAGCTTTCGTAATGCTGGCGCGCGAGCACCGTGGTCGGCGCGGCGAGCGCGACCTGGCGACCGGCGAGCGCGGCGATGGCGGCGGCGCGCAATGCCACTTCCGTCTTGCCGAAGCCGACGTCGCCGACGATCAGCCGATCCATCGGCCGGCCGCTCGCGAGATCCGATCGCACCGCCTCGATCGCGGCGAGCTGATCGGGTGTTTCCGAAAACGGAAAGCCTGCGGCGAACCGCTCGTAATCCGCGGGCGCGGGGTCGAGCACCGGCGCGGTACGGCCGGCGCGTTCGTCCGCGAGCGCGGTCAGCGCGCGGGCCGTCTCCGCGATCGCCGCATCGATGTCGCGCCGCCGTTTCTGCCAGCTCGATCCGTCGAGCCGGTCGAGCCGCACCGAATCCTCATCCGCGCCGTAGCGCCAGATGCGGTCCGCCTCCGCGACCGGCACCAGCCGCACCGCCTCGTCGGCATGGGAAAGGACGATCGCATCGCCGCCGTCCGCCTCGCCGTCGCCGGCGGGCATCGGCTGCACGCCGCCGATCCGGGCGAGGCCGTGATCCTCGTGGATCACGATGTCGCCGACGCGCAGTTCGACGCTCGCCTCGAACGACGGCACGCTCGTGTTGCCGACCGCGTCGCTGCGCTCGGCGCGGCTGCCGATCAGGTCCGCCGCCGCGATCGCGAGCACGCCCTCGCGCCGGAAGCCGCGATCGGCATAGACCGCCAGCGACAACAGCGATCCGGGCGCGGCGGCCTCGACCTCGGCCCAGGATGCGGCGGCGTGGCCCGCGCGCTTCACCGCATTGGCGAGCCGCGGCATCAGGAAGCGCATGTCGCGCTCGCTGCCGAGCAGGACGACGCGCTGCCCGTCGTCGAGCGCCGCACGCGCCAGCGCCGCGGCATGCCGCAGCGGCGATCCCGCCTCGACGAACCGCGGCGGCGGATCGCCGGCGGGCGCAAGCGTCACCGTGTCGCGCGTGTCCAGCGCCCGGCGCCATGCGGCGTCATCGACGACATCCTTGCGCACCCGCCGCGCGCCGCGTCGGGTCGCGTCGGCGACGAGCTTGAGGAAGCGGCTGCGGCGTTCGTCCCCGGCGGGGTCGATCGCGACGCGCGCGTGCGGCAGCTGGTCGAGCAGCGTCACCGGTGCGTCGCCCGGCGCGGGTTCGGTCACCCGGCCGAGTTCGCGCCGCTCGATCTCGTCGGTGCTGCGTTGGTCGGCGGCATCGTAGCGGCGGATCGCGGCGATGTGCCCCTCGGCCGCCTCGATCCGCAGCGGCAGCGCCGCATCGGCGGGGAAGACGTCGAGCACCTGACCGCGCAGGCCGACCTCGCCCGGCTCGTCAACGCGCTCGTCGTCGACATAGCCGATCCCGAGCAACGTCGCGTGCAGCTCGGCGAGGTCGACCGGATCGCCGACCGCGACCGACGGCGGTGAGACCGCATAGGCATCGGGCTGCGGATAGGCGCGTGCCGCCGCCTCGCCGGTGCTGACCAGCGCGATCCGCGGCGGCGTGTCGGACGCCAGCAACCGCCGCAGCCGGTGCAGGCTCGCGACGCGCTGGCCGACGTTGGCGGGAGAGGCGGGGGCGGAATCGCCCGGCAGCGCGTCGCTGCCGGGGCACAGCAGCACCGCGGCATCCGGTGCCATCGCCGTCAGCATGCCCACCAGTTCGGCCGCTGCGACCTCGTCGCGCACGATCGCGACGACATCCTCATCCGCGAGCAGCGCGGCCAGCTCCGCCGCCAGCTCGGCATGGCCGGGGCGGGCGGATCGTGGTGCGGATGATGAGGGCATGGCGGCTCCGAAGCGATGGAGACGGGCGAACGTGCCGTCGCTCGGCACGTTCCGCCATCGCCTTGTCTTGGGGGGATTTTCCGGTCTCGCCAATGCCCTTCCGCTGCGCCGCGTCCTGTGGAATGATCACGCGGATCGAGGGGAGGCAACGGGATGCGGGATCGGCGAAGGATAGGGTCGGCGCTGCTCCTGTTCGCCGCAGCGTCCGCTCCCGTGCCCGCGCGAGGCCCGGTCGAGGTCTATATCCTTGCAGGCCAGTCCAACATGTCCGGACGCGGGGCGCTCGCCGATCTGAATCCGGCCGAGCGGCGCCCCGACCCGGCGATCCTGCTCTACGGCAACGACGGGCGGTGGCGGCCCGCACAGGAGCCGATCGACACTGCCGACGGTCAGCGCGACGCCGTCTCCGCCGATGCCGCGGCGGCGGTCGGTCCCGGGCTGTTCTTCGCCCGCGCGCTGCCGCAGCGGCGCGGACGGCGGATCGCGCTAGTCCCCTGTGCCAAGGGCGGGTCGGCGATGGCGCAATGGACACCCGGCGGCGGTCGCGACACGCTATACGGTTCGTGCCTGGCGCGGGTGCGGGAGGCGGGGGGACGCGTCGCGGGACTGCTCTGGTACCAGGGCGAAACCGACGCGCTGGACGCGAACGAGGCGGCGCGCTGGTCGATGCGGATGGAGGCGCTGATCACCGCCATGCGCCGGGATCTGGGTGCGCCAACCCTACCGGTGGTGATGATCGGGCTGGCCGACCGGCCCGCGCAAAATGCGGTACGCTTCCCGGCGTGGGATGCGGTGCGCGAGCAGCAGGCGGCGGTCGACCTGCCGCGGACCGCGCTCGTTCCCGCGGCGGGATTGCCGTTACTGGCGGACGGCCTGCACCTGTCGACCGCTGCACAGCGGGCACTCGGCGCCCGCGCGGCGATGGCGATGGTCGGCCTGCAACGCCGGAACGGCAGGGGGCACCGTAGGCCGTCGACGTGATGCGGGCGGCCGGTCCCACCGGCCGCCGCGCGGGTCACTCGCCGTCGGCGACGCCGAGCGTTTCCTTGGCGGCCTGCAGCGCGGCCTTGCCGCCCTTGCGGACCGACTTGGCGGCGTCGGTCGCGGTCTTCTCGACCTTCTGGCCCGCCTTGCGGCCGAGGCCGATCGTCTTGGCCATCGCGCTGCGGCTCTCGCTGTAGGAGGGCGCGACCATCGGATAATCGGCGCGCAGGCCGTAGCGCTGGCGATAGTCGTCCGGGGTCAGCCCGTGCGTCGACAGGTGCCGGCGCAGCGTGCGGTACGGCTTGCCGTCGATCAGCGAGATGATGTGATCGCGCGACGCGAGCGACTTGCGCACCGAGACGGCGGGGGTGTGCTCCTGCGTGGGCTGCTCGGCTTCGTCGCTCGCCGCGCCGGGGACGGCGAGCTTGGCGACCGCATTGTGCATCGATTGCAGAAACGCCGGCACATCGTCCGCCGAGGTCCGCGTGTTGGGATTGCTCAGCCAGGCGATGGTGAGTTCGGTGGCAAGCTCGACCGTGTTGATCTCGGTGTTCATGGGGGTAACTCGCTTTGTCGGACGGTGTATTGACGGCGACCGGGGGTGATAGCCGGCTGCGTACATGATCCCGGCGGCGACAAAGTCAAAGCAACATTTTACGCATTGGTGATCGTTCGCATGAATGTTTGATCCAGCTCGGTCGCGGTAAGCGGAGGCGACGTCTTGCCGTCACACGATCACATGCGGTGACGACGCAGCGAGGAACGCAGCCCGCCGTCAACCGTATCAGTCGCAGATAGCGAGAGTATCAAGGGACTTATGGCGCTCACCCCCCGCCTGTCCGGGCGCGTTGCGGCACGGGCGCATCATTCGCCGGCGGCTGCCATATTGCAGAAGATCGGGCCGTTCTTCGCGATCGGCCAGGTTTCGGGCGGCCCGCTGCTGATCGCGACGCTGATCGCGCTGGTCGCGGTCAATTCCCAGATCGGCGCCGATTATGCGCGGCTGTGGGACCGGCCGTTGCGGATCAGCTACGGCGCCTGGGCGATCGACCGGCCGCTGGCCGAATGGATCAACGATGCGCTGATGCCGTTGTTCTTCCTCATCATCGGCACGGAGGTGAAGCGCGAATTCGTCAAGGGTTCGCTCGCGTCGCTGCGTACCGCGGTGTTTCCCGTCGCCGGTGCGATCGGCGGGCTGGTCGTTCCCATCGCCATCTATCTCGCATTCAACCGCGGTACGCCGACCGCGCACGGCTGGGGCGTGGTCGCGGCGATGGACACCGCCTTCAGCCTCGCGATCGTCGCGATGTTCACCTCGCGCCTCCCGCCCGCGGTGCGCGCGGTCCTGCTCGCCTTCGCCGCGATCGACGACGTCTTCGGCCTGCTCGTCATCGCCTTGGCCTATACCGCCGCGATCCACCCCTGGTTCCTGGTCGCGGCCGGCATCGCCTATGCCGGCATCGTCGCGCTGCTGCGCCTGCGCTGGGTCGCGCCGATCCCCTACGTGCTGCTCGGCGTCGTCGTCTGGATCGGCGTATTCGGATCGGGCGTCCACCCGACGATCGCGGGCGTCGCCATCGGCCTGTTGCTGCCGACGAGCTCGCGCCTGTCGGAGGGGCGGTTCGCCGAACGCGTCCAGCGGCCCGTCGACGAGTTCAAGGCGGCCTACGAAGCCGCCGAACGCGCGCCCGACGAGGGCGCCGCCGAAGAGGCACGCGAAGAGGCGCAGGCGCGGCTCGGCTATATCCACGAGATGGCGGCGGCGACGGACGAGGCGGCGGAGCGGCTGGTCCGCATCCTGACGCCCTGGGTCTCCTACATCGTCCTGCCGCTGTTCGCGCTGTCCAACGTGCGCATCCGCTTTTCCGCAGACCTGATCGGCGAGGCGGTGCATTCGCCGCTGGCGCTCGGCGTCGTCGCGGGCCTCGCGATCGGCAAGCCCGTCGGCTTCCTCGGCGCGACTTGGCTCGCCGCACGGTTCGGGCGTGCCGAGCTGCCCGAGGGCGTCGGCTGGCGCATGGTGCTCGGCATCGGCGCCGTCGCGGGCATCGGCTTCACCATCTCGCTGTTCATCGCCGAACTCGCCTTCGCCGACCCGGTCGCGACCGAGCAGGCCTCGCTCGCCATCCTCGCCGCCTCGCTCGTCTCCGGCCTGTTCGGCTACGCGATCTTCTGGAAAGTCGCCGCGCCGGCGGAAGGGGAGGCGGGGCCGGGAAACTGACTGAACCGTCATTCCTCGGCTGAGCGGAGCGGGGCCCTACAGCGCCCAGTCAAGCTGCAGCCACAGCTTGCGCACGTCGGTGAACAGCCGGTCCGCCTGGTAATCGGCATAGCGGATGCTCGCGGTGGTGCGGCGGCCGACCTTCGCCTGCGCCAGCAGGTCGATGGTGTCGCCATAGTGGCGCACCAGCCGGTCGCTTTCCATCCGGTGCCAGGCGGCGGTCAGCGTCACCGCCTTCAGCGGCCCGAACTGCTTCCAGCCCCAACCGGCGCTGGCGTAGAGGTCGCGCAGGCCGTCGGGCGGGGTCGGGTTGAACCGGTCGGTCCAGCCCTGGAACTTGAACACCGCGGCCAGCGGGGTCTGGAAGCTCGCGAAGGTGGCCCCCGCGCTGCGCCCGCGGCCGGCGCCGAGCACCTCGTAGCCGCCGCCCAGCCGCGGTCCGCCGAAGTCGACGCCGGCGTCCGCCGACCAATAATGCGCGGTATAATCGTTGGGATTGCGGTGGTAGTCCGACTGGCGCGCATGGCTCGCCGCCCAGGTCACCACCGTACGGCCGAACGCACGGCTGCCGGCGAGCCGCGCGCCATAGCTCTGGCTCGCCAGGCGATAGCCCTGCACGAGGACCTCGTCCTGGTCGACGAGATAGGCGAAGCCGGTCAGCGTGCCGATCGGCGTCGCCACGCCCAGCGTCGCGAAGACGTTGTCGCCGCCGATCGCCTGCTGGCGGGCGCCGGCGCCGTCGATGCCCCAGACGGTACGCACGCTCCAGGCATAGGTGACGTCGGCCTTGACGCCCTTCACCGGCGTCACCTCGGCGCGCACCGCGTCGAAGGTCTGACCGTTGTTGCGGATCGTCGCCTGCCCGACGAACCGCTCGTCCTCCAGCGCGATCCGCTGCCGTCCCGCGGTGACCGTCAGGGCGGCGCTGCGATATTGCAGCTGCGCGCGGTAGAGCGCGATGTTCTGAGGATCGGCGATCAGCGGACGCCGCGTCGCCGACCCATGCAGGCCGTCGTAGTAATCGCCGACGATCGCCAGATTGCCCTGCGCCTCCGCCAGCACCGACCAATGCCCGTCGCTCACCTGTACGCCGGTGCGCAGCCGGGCGGTCACCGCATCGCTGTTCTCGGGCAGGCCGCCCTGCTCGACATGCTCGTGGCGCAGCCGCGCCTCGGCGAGCGGCGTGATCGTCTGCGCCTCTGCGGGCAAGGCGGCACCGGCGAGGGCGGGCAGGAGGGTGGCGTAGGTCAGGCGCATGGCGGGTCCGAAAGGGGTGGGTGGCGCCCCGCTTGGGGGCGGGCGATCATGCGGCATGGCGCCGGGCTTGCCAAGTCGCTCGCACGGCTTCCCGCGACGCGGTGCGCTGTGATAGGCGCGCCGTCATAAAAGACACGGAGCGGATGGTGCTGACGGATTTTGATTTTGCGCTGGGCGAGGCGGCGGACATGATCCGCGAGAGCACGCGGGCGTTCGCCGCCGGGAAGATCGCGCCGCTCGCGGCGAAGATCGACGCCGACGACTGGTTCCCGCGGGCCGAACTGTGGCCGGCGATGGGCGAACTCGGCCTGCACGGCATCACCGTCGAGGAGGAATATGGCGGACTCGGTCTCGGCTATCTCGAGCATGTCGTCGCGGTCGAGGAAGTCAGCCGCGCCTCCGCCTCGATCGGGCTGAGCTACGGCGCGCATTCCAACCTCTGCGTCAACCAGATCCGGCGCTGGGGCAACCCCGAGCAGAAGGCGAAATATCTCCCGAAGCTGGTCAGCGGCGAGCATGTCGGCAGCCTCGCCATGTCGGAAGCGGGCGCCGGCTCCGACGTCGTGTCGATGAAGCTGCGGGCGGCGAAGACCGGCGACGGCTACGTCCTCAACGGCACCAAATTCTGGATCACCAATGCCGCCTACGCGGACACGTTGGTCGTCTACGCCAAGACGGGCGAGGGGAGCCGCGGCATCACCGCCTTCCTCATCGAACGCGACATGCCGGGCTTCGCCATCGGGCAGAAGATCGACAAGATGGGCATGCGCGGCTCGCCCACCGCCGAACTGGTGTTCGACGACTGCCACGTGCCAGCCGAAAACGTCATGGGGCCGGAGAATGGAGGCGTCGGCGTGCTGATGAGCGGCCTCGATTACGAGCGCGCGGTGCTCGCCGGCATCCAGCTCGGGATCATGCAGGCGTGTCTCGACGTCGTCGTCCCCTTCGTCCGCGAGAGAAAGCAGTTCGGCCAGCCCATCGGCCAGTTCCAGCTGATGCAGGCCAAGGTCGCCGACATGTACGTCGCGCTCAATTCGGCGCGCGCCTATGTCTATGCGGTGGCGAAGAGCTGCGACGCCGGCCGCACCACGCGCTTCGACGCGGCGGGTGCGATCCTCTACGCGAGCGAGAATGCGGTGAAGGTCGCGCTGGAGGCGATCCAGGCGCTGGGCGGCGCCGGCTATACCAAGGACTGGCCGGTCGAACGCTTCATGCGCGACGCCAAGCTGCTCGACATCGGCGCGGGGACCAACGAGATCCGCCGCATGCTGATCGGCCGCGAACTCATCGGCGCCGCGCCGAAGGTGGCGCAGTGAGCGGCCTTTCATCCCTCCCCGGAACGGGGAGGTGGCACGGCGCAGCCGTGACGGAGGGGCAGCCAAGCAGTGCCAGCCCTTGTGGCGGCCCCCCCCACCCACCCCCGCCCCCCGCGCGCCCCCTCCCCGTGCGGGGGAGGATCTGATGGGACCCGTCCTTTCCACCACCGTCGTCCGCGACGGCGACGCCTTCCGCGGCAACGCCGCGCACAACCGCGCGCTCGCCGACCGCCTGAGCGCCGATGTCGCCCGCGCCGCGCGCGGCGGCAGCGACGCGTCGCGCGACCGCCACACCGCGCGCGGCAAGCTGCTCCCGCGCGACCGGGTC
>JBKBTU010000117.1:0-7951 GCA_046290715.1 Sphingomonas sp.
GGATTGCCGCGCACCGTGCAGATCGGCCTGCACCTGACGCTGACCGGCGAACGTCCGCTGACCGCGATGCCGCTGCTCGCACCCGACGGCATCCTGCCAGAGATCGATCCCCTCGCCAGGCAGGCGTCACGCGGCGAAGTGCCGCTGGACGAGATCGCGGCGGAGATTGCAGCGCAATTCGACGCATTCGTCGCGGCAATGGGTCGCGCGCCGGACTTCGTCGATGGTCATCAGCATTCGCATGCACTCCCCGGCATCCGCGATATCGTGCTGTTTGAAACCGCGCGGCGCGCCCCCGACGCCTGGGTACGCGACTGTGTCGACCGCCTGGGGGCTATGATGGCGCGCCCGTTCGTGGGCAAGGCGATCGGCAGCGCCTATCACTCGCGCGGGCTGCGGCGCGCGGCGGCGCGCTATCGGCTCCGGTGCAACGACAGTTTTGCCGGCCATTACGACTTCGCCAGTGATTATCGACACTTGTTTCCCCGCTTCTTGCGCAGGGCGGCGGGCATGCACCTCGTCATGTGCCACCCGGGTGCAGGCGAGCGTCCCGGCGACGCGATCGCCGCGGCGCGTCCGCGCGAAGCGAACGCCTTGCGCAAATGGTCGATCGCGGACATGGCTGCTGCGGAAGGGCTGGCATTTTCAGCCTGATACGGGAGCGTGGGCGCAGCTTGGCGGACGAACGGCCGGAGGCGGGCGGACTGCGCGCCATCTTTCTCGAACAGAGACCGATGCTGTTGCGGCTGCTGACCGCGCGCCTCGGCGGCCGCGACGAAGCGGAGGATGCGCTGCAGGACATGTGGCTGCGCCTCGACCAGCTCGCCGACCGCCCGATCGCGCAGCCGGCCGCATTCCTCTATCGCGTCGCCAACAATCTGGCGACCGACCGGCGCATCGCAGGCGCGCGGCGCGGCGCGCGTGATGCCGCCTGGCTCGATGCGCAGTCGCTGGCGGAGGATCTGCCCGATGCGGAGCGCGTCCTCGTCGCCCGCGATCAGCTCAGGCTCGTCCAGGGGGCGATCGACGACATGCCCGAGCGGATGTCCACCGCATTGCGCCTGTTTCGCGTCGAAGGCCGTCCGCAACGCGCGATCGCCGAGGAATTGGGGATCAGCGTCAGCGGCGTCGAGAAGCTGCTGCAACGTGCCTATCGTATAATCGCCTCGCGTCTCGACGAAAGTGGTGAGGATTTGCCCGCGATGCGTCGTCTAGGTGATGGAAGGGGCAGGGGCCTGTGAGCAGCGACGCACCAAGCATCATCGACCAGGCGATCGCCTGGCATCTGCGGCAGGACGCGATGGCGGCCGAGGAATGGCCGCTGTTCGTCGCCTGGCTGGAGGCCGCGCCCGATCACGCGCGCGCCTATGACGTGGTCGCGGCGAGCGGTGAGCTTGTCGCTGCCGCGACGTTTCTCGGTCCGTCGCTGGCGGCGAACGACGATGGTCCCGTCCGCCGGCGGACGTGGCGGATCGTCGGCGGCACTGCCATCGCTGCCGCGCTTGCCGCATGGTTCGTGCCGCTGGTTCTCGCGCCATCGCACGCGCCGGGCGCGGCGCAGGTGTTCGCGACGCGCGACGGCGAGCATCGCGACGTGCGGCTGGGCGACGGCACGATGATGGCGATGAATGGCGACACGCGCGTGCAGGTCGCCGCCGACGATCCCCGTGCGCTGACGCTGGACCAAGGCCAGGTGACGCTGAAGGTGGTGCACGACGCGTCGCATCCGTTCACGCTGCGCAGCGGCGGGCAGGTCATCCGCGATCTCGGCACCACCTTCGATGTTGCGCAGGACGATGGCGGCCTCACCGTAGCGGTGGCGGAAGGGTCGGTAGCGTTCCAGCCGGACGCTGCCGATCACGGCGGCGAGGTGACGCTGAAGGCGGGGCAGGGGCTCAGCTACAGTCGGGATGGGCGAATCATACGCCGCGATGTCGCATCGAACATGGTCGGCGGCTGGCGACAGGGTCTGCTCAGTTTCGATGGCGTTCCGCTGTCGAAGGTCGCCGCGAGTCTCCGGCGGCTGCAAGGTCTCGATCTGGTGCTCAGCGGCGACTTGTCGCGGCGCCCGTTTACCGGCATGATCCATGTTACTGGGGCCGCCGATCGCGATGTACCGCATCTGGCCGATCTGATCGGGGCAAATTGGCGGCGTGACGGAAAGTCCTGGATCCTGGCGGAGCGCGCGACGGCGCCATAATGCCGCACTCTGGCTGACCGGATGGGTGATGATGTGCGGTGCGGTGCCGGCCGCGGCGCGCGAGGCGGCAAGACCGGTTGCGCTGCCGGCAAGCACGCTGGACGCAGCGCTCTTGGCGCTCAGCCGGGCTACCGGCACCGAGATCGTCAGTACCGAAACCGGCCTGCGCTCAGTGGCGACGCGCGCGGTGCGTGGCACGATGACGGTGGAACGGGCGCTGGCGCAACTGCTGCGTGACACCGGCTATCGCGCGGTGGCTGGCAGCGGCGGCGGTTATCGCATCGTCCTGGCGCCGCGGCGGCGCGCACCGGCACGCATCGCGGTCGCGCGACCCGCACCGGTCGCCGAGATCCCGGCCGATATCGTCGTCACCGCCAGCAAGCAGCGTGTTCCGCTGCTGCGCTATCCGGGCAGCCTGACCCTGGTGACCGGCTCGCCGGTCCGGCCCGATGGCGGCACGGGCGACATCAGCGATCTCACCCGCACGCTGCCCGTCTTGCAAGGCACGCAGCTCGGGCCGGGGCGCAACAAGGTCTTCATCCGCGGCATCGCCGACAGCAGTTTCAACGGCACGACGCAATCCACCGCCAGCGTCTATCTCGACGACGTCCAGCTCAACGCCTCCGGTCCCGATCCGGGCCTGCGCCTCTACGACATGCAGTCCGTCGAGGTGATGGAGGGGCCACAGGGCACGCTGTACGGGGCAGGGGCAATCGGAGGCGTGCTGCGGCTGACCTCGAACGCACCCGATCCGGGCCGTGTCGCGGCATCGACCGCGCTGGGGACGACGCTGACCCAGAGTGGCGCGCCCGGGTACGATATCGCCGGCATGGTCAACGTGCCGATCGTCGCGGACCGACTGGCGCTGCGCAGCGTCGCCTATCGGGTCCGCGACGGCGGCTATATCGACGATCCCGTGCGACAGGCGCGGGACGTCAACCGTACCGACACGCTGGGTATGCGTCTCGCGTTGCGCGCCGATCCCGGTGACGGCTGGCGGGTCGAGACGAGCGGGGTCGCGCAGCGGATCGAGAGCCGGGACGGCCAATATGCCGAGCGCCGCGACGGCGCGCTCGCGCGCAGCAGCACCCTTGCACAGCCTTTCGCCGATCGCTTCCTCTTCGGGCGGATCGTCGTCACCAAGGATTGGGACAGCGGCTTGCGGCTCGTCTCGTCGACTGGCGTCGCCGACTATACCACCGACGAGACCTTCGATGCGACTGCGGCGGGAGCACGCCGTCCAATCGCCTACACGATCGACACCGACAAGCTGCTGCTGTCGCACGAGCTGCGGCTGTCGCGCTCGTTGCCGGGCGGCCGGTCGTGGCTGGGCGGCATCACGTTGGTGAGCGATCGATCGATCCTTACCCGTGCGATCGGCGCGATCGGCAGCGAGGTGGATATCGTCGGCGTCAGTAACGTCACGCGCGCGGCGTCGGCCTTCGGCGAAACCACCATCGCACTAATCCGCGACCTTTCGGTGACGCTCGGCGGCCGGTTCACGACCGCGCGTGTCGACGGCGAACCGTCGAGCACGCGGCGCCCGGGCGCCTATATCAAGGGCCGCTCGACGCAGCGCTTCGACCCCACGCTGGCCCTATCCTACCGCGTCGCACCCGATCTCGCGCTGTTCGCCCGCTACCAGACCGGTTTTCGCACCGGCGGCCTGGCCGTCGCGCAGGGCATCGGGCGCGTCGCCAACTACGATGCGGATGCCATCAGCCTCGCCGAAGTCGGCATGCGGCGGCTGCGCGGTGGACCGACGGGGATCGGACTGTCGGTGAGTGCCTCCGCCGCGCATTGGAGCGGCATCCAGGCCGATCTGATCAACCGCCGTGGCCAGCCGTTCACGACGAACCTCGGCGACGCGCGCATCCAGGCGCTGGAGGCGACGCTCGACTGGGTGCCGATGCCGCGTCTGACGATCGCCGCGTCCGCGCTCTACACGCACAACGAAGTGTCCGGCCCGATGGCCGACCAGTCGCGCGAGAACAACCGGCGGCTTGCGGACACGCCGCCCTTCGCCGGTCATGCGGCACTCACCTATGTCTGGCCGGAGGGCGGGGCGGTGACCCCACGGCTGGGCGCGACGCTCGACTATGTCGGGCGATCCGTGCTCGGCACCGGCGACCTACTCGACGTCAGTCAGGGGAGTTACGCGACCGCCAGCCTGTCGGCCGGCGCACGCTGGCGCAATCTCGACGTGACGCTGGGACTCGACAATCTGACCAACGCCGCCGCCAACCGCTTCGCGTTCGGCAATCCGTTCGGTCTGGTCGCGCGCGATCAGACGACGCCGCTCAGGCCGCGCAACCTGCGTCTGGGCGTGGCGGCGGCCTGGTGACGAAGGCTTACTGGCCGAAGCCGGCGTCGGCGGCGCGGGCGACGGCGTCACGGGCGGCGGCGAGGATCGCGCCCGCCTTCGCTTCGCACTCGCGTTGTTCCGACGCGGCGACGCTGTCGACGACGATGCCGGCGCCGGCCTGCGCATGTATAACGCCGTCCTTCACCACCGCGGTTCGCAACACGATGCACGAATCCATCGATCCGTCGGGCGAAAAATAGCCGACGCCGCCGGCATAGGCGCCGCGGCGTTCGGGTTCGAGTTCGGCGATGATCTGGCACGCGCGCACCTTGGGCGCGCCGCTGACCGTGCCGGCCGGAAAGCCGCCGAGCAAGGCATCGATCGCATCCCTGTCGGGCGCGAGATCGCCGACGACGTTCGACACGATGTGCATGACGTGGCTGTAGAATTCGATGCCGTAGCTCGAGGTCACCCGCACCGAGCCGGGCGCCGCGGCGCGGCCGACGTCGTTGCGGCCGAGATCGAGCAGCATCAGATGCTCCGCGCGCTCCTTGGGATCGGCGAGCAGGCTGTCGCGATGCGCCTCGTCCTCGGCTGCGGTGCGACCGCGCGGGCGGGTGCCGGCGATCGGGCGGATCGTCACCTGATCGTCGCGCACCCGCACCAGGATCTCTGGACTGGAGCCGATCAGCGCGAAGCCCGGCAAATCGAGGTGATAGAGGAAGGGCGAGGGGTTGATCCGCCGCAGGCTGCGGTAGAGCTCGAACGGCGGCAGCGCGAAGGGCGCGGAGAAGCGCTGTGCCAGCACGACCTGAAAGATGTCGCCGGCGGCGATATAGTCCTGCGCGCGCGCCACCATGCCGGCGTAGGTGTCGGGAGAAAGGGCAGGCGTGTAGGCCGGTTCGTCGAGATCGGCGTGCGGCGATCGCGGCACCGGCGTCGTCGCCAGACGCGACGCCACGGCATCGAGCCGCTCTTCCGCCTGTGCGACCAGTGTCGCGGCGTCGCGCGCGGCATCGGGCCACACGGGCGCGACGAGGTGCAGCGTATCCGCCAGCCGGTCGAAGACGCAGATCACCGTGGGGCGCACGAACAGCATGTCGGGCAGACCGAGCGGATCGGCGGCGGGCTGCTCCAGCCGCTCGACGAGGCCGATCGTCTCGTAGCCGAAATAGCCCACGAGGCAGGCGAGAGCGCGCGGCAGTTCCGCCGGCACGTCGGCGCGGCATTCGGCGACCAAGGCGCGCAGCGCCGCGAGCGTCGGTGCGCCGGCGGGGGCGAAGGCCTCGCGATCGGTCGCCCAATGGCGATTAATCTCCGCCCGGTCGCCATGCGCGCGAAAGACGAGGTCGGGCGCGAGGCCGATCAGGCTGTGGCGACCGCGGGTGGCGCCGCCCTCCACCGATTCGAGCAGGAAGTCGCCACGGCCCGGCTCGATCAGCTTGAGCGCTGCGGCGACCGGCGTCTCGGTATCGGCCACCTGTCGCCGCCAGACGAGCGCGGGCCGCCCGGCGGCGAGCGCTTCCGCCGCGCCGCCCATGTCAGTTGCCGTTGCCGGTCAGGTCGGCGCGTACGCGGGCGAGCGCCGCCGCGTCGGTCTTGACGCCGACCGCGTCACGCACTGCGCGGGCGAATTGTTCGGCATATTCGCGTCCGACGATGCGTGCGATGCTGCCGCGCGCGCCGGCGACGGCTTCGGGCGTCTTGCGCGCGTCGCCCGGCACGATCGTGTCGAGCTTGACGATCAGCCACCCGGCGTTGTTCGGCGCCTCGAGCAGCTTGGCGTTGCCCTGCGCCATCGAGAACATCAGCGCGAGCGGGGCCTGCGCCGGGCCCTGTGCCTGGGCGAGTTGCGCGCGGGTCGCGACGGCGGGCTGCGCCGGCGGCAGCGAGCGGCCCGATCCGGCCAATGCCTGTGCGAGCGGCGTGCCCTTGTTGACCTTGGCGAGGATATCGGCGGCGAGCTTGCGCGCGGCGGCGCGGGCACGCTCCGCGGTCACGTCCGCTACCACCCGCTCGCGCACCTGCGCCAGCGGACGCGGCGTCGCGGGGACGACCCGGCCGATCGCGACCAGGGCGAAGCCGCCGTCGGTGCCGACCGGCACCAGCTGGGCGGGATCGCCCTCCGCCATCTGGAAGGCGGCGGCGACGATCGGCGCGACCGCGGGATCGGCGGGCGTCGTCGGCGCATCGGGGTTGGTGCCGCTGGCGAGCAGCGCGGGGGTGGTCTGGCCGCTCAGCTTCTGATCGGCCACCGCCTCGTCGAAGGTCGCGTTCTTGGCGAGCGCGTCGTCGAGCTTGTCATGGACGTCGGCGAGCGCCTGCTGGAGCTTCTGCTTGGCCAGTTCGGGCACGAGCTCCGCCCTGGCCTGGTCCAGCGTCTTGCCGGCGACCTGCTCGACCGCATCCACCTTGGCGACGACCCAGCCGAGCGGACCCCGCACCGGACCGATCACGCCGCCGCGTTGCGCCGCGAAGGCGGTATCGGCGATGGCGGGGCTGCTCGCCGCGGCATAGGCCTGCTTGGTGACGCCGGTCTGGACGGAGGGCTCGAGCCCGGCGGCGCGGGCGGCGTCCGCCAGCGCGGCGCCGCCCTTGACCTTGGCGGCGATGGCATTGGCACCGGCCTGATCGGCGACGACGACCTGGCTGATCGTACGCTTCTCGGCAGCCGCGAAGCGCGCCTTCTGCTGATTGTAGGCGGCGGCGACCTCCGCGTCGGTCGGCTGGCTGCGCGCCTTCACCTGATCGGGAGAGACCAGCGCGTAGCGGACGACGCGCCGCTCAGGCACGGTGTAGCGCGTGAGGTTGCGGCGATAATAGGCCTGGAGATCCGCATCGGTCGGTGCGGGGCCGGCATCGGCGGCCTTGGCCGGGATGAACGCGACCTGCCCCGAACGCTTCTCGAGCAGCAGCGAGGCGTAGGGCAACGCGACCTTCATCGGGACCTGGGTCGCACCCTGCGTCGGCAGCATCAGCTGCTGGGCGATGATGTCGCGGGCGATGTCGGTCCGCACCTGCGCGTCGGTCAGCTTCTGTTCGGCGAGCAGGCGCTGGTAGTTGGCCGGATCGAACTGGCCGTTCGGGCCGCGCAGGCCGGGGATGCTGGCGATGACGCCGTCGATCGAACGCTTGCTGACGATCATGCCCTGGTCGTGCCCGAAATGTTCGAGCGCGAGGCCGTTGATCGTGCGGTCCAGCGTCGCCTGCAACCCGCCCTGCGCGAGCAATTGCTCCATGGTGACGGTCGGCTGCTGCTGGCGCGCGGCCTGCAATTCGGTCTGGACGCGGCTGCGCAGTTCCGCCGCCCCGATCGGCTCGCCGCCCACCGTCGCGACGTTGTTGCCCGACAGGCTCATCGTGCCGCCGCCGAGCCCGGTGATGTCGCCCGCCGCGAAGGCGAGGGCGATCACGCCGAGAACGATGAAGGTGACGACGACGCCGGC
>JBKBTU010000118.1:0-7900 GCA_046290715.1 Sphingomonas sp.
GCCGACGTGCTCGACGGCCACGCCCGGAAGGGCGAGCACGGGGACCCGGAGGTCGAGGCGAACGTTCGGGAGCGGGTACGCACTCTGTGCGCACGCTTCCCCATCTACGAAGGATAAGCCCCATGTCGAAGATCGAAGAGGTCCAGGCGACCGTCAAGAACACCCCCGGCCTCGGCAAGAAGATGGCCAAATACGGCGCGATCGGCGCGGTGATCGCCATTCCAGTGCCGTTCGTCGGTCCGGTGCTCGGCGCGATCGTCGGCGCCTCCGTCGCCTATGCCAAGCGCAACGATTGATCGGTTGAATGCGCTGCCCGTTCTGCGGACACGAAGACAGCCAGGTCAAGGATAGCCGCCCCACCGAAGACGGGGCGGCGATCCGTCGGCGGCGCCAGTGCGAGGGCTGCGCAGCGCGGTTCACCACGTTCGAGCGCATCCAGCTGCGCGACCTGTGGGTGCTCAAGAGCAACGCCACGGGCGGCGTGCGTCGCGAGGCGTTCGATCGCGAGAAGCTGCTGCGATCGGTGTCGATCGCGACGCGCAAGCGGCCGATCGAACCGGTGCGGATCGAGAAACTGGTGAGCGGCATCCAGCGCCAGCTCGAGACGCAGGGTGAGAGCGAAGTGTCGTCCAAGCGGATCGGCGAGATGGTGATGGACGGGCTGAAGGGGCTCGATTCGGTCGCCTATATCCGGTTCGCGAGCGTCTATCGCGACTTCAGCGAGGCGCGCGACTTCGAGGAGTTCGCCGGCTCGGTCGAACAGGCGGGGCGCGCCGAATGAACCCGGTCATCGTCCTCGTCCGCCCGCAACTGGGCGAGAATATCGGCAAGGCGGCGCGCGCCATGCTCAACTTCGGGCTCACCGACATGCGGCTGGTGGCCCCGCGTGACGGATGGCCCAATCCGCAGGCGGGCCCGGCGGCGAGCGGCGCCGACGTGGTGCTCGAACGCGCCCAGGTGTTCGACAGCGTCGCCGCGGCGGTGGCGGACTGCGCGCACGTCTATGCGACGACGGTGCGCAAGCGCGGCATCACCAAGCCCGTCGAGACGCCCGAGGCTGCGGCCCAGGGCATCCACGCCGCGCCCGAACGCTCGGCAATCCTGTTCGGACCGGAGCGATCTGGTCTGGAGACCGACGACGTCGCGCTCGCCCGCACGATCATCACCGTGCCCATCAACCCGGAATTCGGTAGCCTCAACCTCGCGCAGGCGGTGATCCTGGTCGCCTACGAATGGTCGAAGGGACAGGCGCTCAGCCAGCCGTCGCTAACCGACATCGATCCGCCGGCGCCGCAGGGCGACCTCGACGGCATGATCGCGCAACTCGAGGCCATGCTGGAGCGCGCCAACTTCTTCTTCCCACCCGACCGGGTACCGGCGACGCGGCGGACGCTGCGCACGCTGCTGACCAAGCCGGGCTGGTCAGCACAGGAGGTGCGGACGCTGCGTGGGGTTTTGTCGGCGCTGGATGGCGCCAAGGAACGACGGGGCGCCGATCAGCGCCGGTCGAACGCCGCCAGTTCGTAGGCGATCGAGGCTTCGACCAGCCGTTCCCACAGGTCGGCGATCGCCGCGGCCGGCAGGCCTGCCGCTTCGGCGGCTACGCGGGCGTTGCCGATGACCTCTGCCTTGCGAGCTTCGTCGCGGACGTGGCCGCGCTCCGGCTTGATGCGCGCGGCGGCGTCCATATAGGCGAAGCGGCGGGCGAGCAGCGCGACGAGTTCGCGATCGACCTGATCGACGCCGGCGCGAACCTCTTTCATGGTGGTGCATTCGGGGCCGGAGAGGATCGTCGTCATCGCGCTTCCTTAGCGGGCCGGCGGACGTTGTCGAGGCGTGCGGATCGGCGCTTTCCTTCAAAGCGGGAATACGTCATTCTCTCTGCCTCAGTCAGGATGATCCGCCGATGATGTCTCTCGTTCTCGCTCTCGTGACCTTGCCCGCGCTCCAGACCGCGGACGCGGTTCCCCCCGCGCCGGTGAAGGAAAAGCCCGTGTGCCGGCGCGAGATCCCGATCGGCTCTATCATGCCGACGCGCACGTGCCATTCCAAGGCGGAGTGGGCGGCGATCGACCGCGCCAACAGCGATGCGGCGGAAACCGCGCGCCGCTCCAACGCCGCCCATTCGAATGCGATGCCGTCGAACTGATTGACACGACGATCCTGCGCCGCTAGGCGCGCGCCTTCGCAACAGCCCCCGCATCCCGGTGAAGCGGTGGGCCTGCCTCTTTCGGGACCAGCAGAGCGATACCGGGGCCAACCCCGCCCCGCGGCTTGTCCGTGGGATGGGATTACGTCGTTACCGTTGCAAGGAATTTGGAATGTCGAAGCGCCATAGCGCCAAGCACAAGCTCGACCGTCGTCTCGGCGAGAATCTCTGGGGCCGTCCGAAGAGCCCGGTCAACAAGCGCGAATACGGCCCGGGCCAGCACGGCCAGCGCCGCAAGGGCAAGGTGTCGGACTTCGGCATCCAGCTGCGCGCCAAGCAGAAGCTCAAGGGCTATTACGGCGACGTCACGGAAAAGCAGTTCAAGGCCTGCTACACCGAGGCAGCGCGGATGAAGGGCGACACCAGCCAGAACCTGATCGGCCTGCTCGAGCAGCGCCTCGACATGATCGTCTATCGCGCCAAGTTCGCGCCGACGATCTTCGCCGCGCGTCAGATCGTCAGCCACGGCCACATCCGGGTCAACGGCGTGAAGTGCAACATCGCCTCGCGCCGCTGCTTCGTCGGCGACGAGATCACGCTGGGCAACAAGGCCAAGGAAATGGCGCTGGTGCTCGAGGCGCAGAACCTCGCCGAGCGCGACATCCCCGATTACGTCGCGCCGGACGGCAATGCCAAGGTGACCTTCGTCCGCGTGCCGACGCTCGACGAAGTGCCCTATCCGGTGAAGATGGAGCCGAATCTCGTCGTCGAGTTCTACTCGCGTTAAGCGAGTAGCACGAGCAGAGGTTCGACTCGGCCGGCGGGGCCATGCCCCGTCCGACGTCACGGTTTCGCCGTGACGCCACTTGGCCAGAGACAGAGAGGGCGGCCCTGCGGGGCCGCCCTTATTGATTCGCGCGAAGCCGCAAAGGCGCGAAGAGGGTGCGCTCGGCTCTTCGTCCGATTCATCCTCACAGGGGCGAGGGCGCCTTCGGCGTCAAGCAAGCATCCATGGTCCCGAGTACGTTGCCACCGTGGACAACGCTGCTGCCCCGCGTCACAAGACGCGGCAGCCGTCCTTACGGAGTTTCCATGCGTCGCCTTCTCCTCGCCGTCCTGCTCGCCGCGCCCGCCATGGCCGCCGGCCAGACCGCCGCTCCACCGATTTCCGTCGACACGCTGAAGGCGGTGACCAAGACCCTCTCGTCCGATGCGTTCGAGGGCCGCGCGCCGGGCAGTGCGGGCGAAACCAAGACGCTCGCCTATCTCCAGCAGCAATTCGAGCGCGCCGGCCTCAAGCCCGGCAACCACGGCAAGTGGCTGCAGGACGTGCCACTGGTCGAGATCACCGCGAAGAACGTGACGCCGCTCCGCTTCACCGGCGGCAAGACGCCGATCAGCCTCGCCTACGGTCCCGACATGGTGATCGGCACCTATCGCGTCACGCCGCACATCGACGTCAGGAACAGCGACGTCGTCTTCGCCGGCTACGGCATCGTCGCCCCCGAAAAGGGCTGGAACGACTATGCAGGGCTCGACGTGAAGGGCAAGACGGTGATCGTCCTCATCAACGATCCCGACTGGCAGACACCGGGCCTGACCGGCGACTTCGGCGGCCGTGCGATGACCTATTACGGCCGCTGGACGTACAAATACGAGGAGGCGGCACGGCAGGGCGCCGCCGCGGTCATCATCGTCCACCAGACCGAGCCCGCCGCCTATGGCTGGAACGTCGTCCAGTCGAGCAACACCGGCGCTGCGCATGTCGCCGATGCGGCGAACGGCCACATGGACGACACCGCCGCGCACGGCTGGATGCAGCTCGACAAGGCGCGCGCGCTGTTCGCGAGCGCGGGGAAGGATTTCGACAGCCTCGCCGCCGCCGCCAAGACCAAGGGCTTCAAGGCGGTACCGCTGGGGGTGAAGGCGTCGGTCAGCTTCGACAACGCCATCACCAAGCAGATCTCGCATAACGTCGTCGGCATCCTGCCGGGCCGCGAGGCGCCGGACGAATATGTGCTGCTGTCGGCGCATTGGGATCACCTCGGCCGGTGCACGCCGGTGAACGGCGACGACATCTGCAACGGCGCGGTCGACAACGCCGACGGCACCGCCGCGCTCGTCGCCTTGGCCGAGGCCAATGCCAAGGCGGGGGCGGCCCGCCGCTCGATGGTGTTCGTCGCCTTGACCGCAGAGGAATCGGGGCTGCTCGGTTCGGCCTATTACGGCGCCAATCCGATCTATCCGCTCAGCCAGACGGTCGGCGGCGCCAACATGGACGCGCTCGCGATGTACGGCCCGTCAAAGGACGTGATCGTGATCGGGCCGGGCAAGTCGGAACTCGACGGCTACCTCGCGGCGGCGCTGAAGCGACAGGGGCGCCACGCGACGCCCGAGCCGACGCCCGAGAAGGGTTTCTACTATCGCTCCGATCACTTCAGCCTCGCCAAGCACGGCGTGCCGATGGTCTATTTCGAGACCGGGCAGGATCTGGTGGCCGGCGGCCTCGCCGCGGGCCAGGCGGCGGCGAAGGATTACGAGGAGCATCGCTATCACGCGCCCTCCGACGAATATGATCCCAAATGGGATTGGCGCGGGGTGCAGCAGGATGTGCAGCTCTATTACATGATCGCGCGCGACCTCGCCGACGGGCGCGCCTGGCCGAACTGGACCGCGGGCGACGAATTCCGCGCGATCCGCGACAAGAGCCGCGCGGGCGTGACGGGAGCGGCGCAGTGACTCCCGTGACCCCGCCAGCCGAATGGGCGCCGCACAAGGCGGTGTGGATCGGTTTCCCGAGCCATCCCGAACTGTGGCAGGACGATCTCGACCCGGCGCGCGACGAGGTCGTCGCCTTCGCCCGCGCGGTGCATGCCGAGGGGCGGGGCGAGACGGTCATCCTCGTCGCGGCCGATGCCGAAGCGGGCGCGGCGGCCAAGCGACTGGCGCCGTTCGCGCAAGTGGTGGTCGAGCCGTTCGGCGATATCTGGCTGCGCGATACCGCGCCGATCCTGCTCGCGGGCGGCGAAGCGCGCGATTTCGATTTCAACGGCTGGGGCGGCAAGTACGACCTGCCGGGCGACGATACGATCGGGCTCAGGCTCGGTCAGTCGATCGGCGCACGCGTCGGCTATTGCAACTGGGTGCTGGAGGGCGGCGCGATCGACGGCGACGGCGCCGGCACGGTGGTGACGACCGAGCAATGCCTGCTCAACCCCAACCGCAATCCCGCGCTCACCAAGGCGGACATCGAGGCGCGGCTGCGCGAGGATCTGGGCTTCACCCGCGTGGTATGGCTGGGCGACGGCCTGCTCAACGATCATACCGACGGCCATGTCGACAATCTCGCGCGCTTCGTCGGCGAGGGGAGGCTGGCGTTGCCGGAGGCGGCGGAGAACGATCCCAACTGGCAGGTCTTCCAGCATGCGCAGCGCGACGCCCATGCTGCGGGCCTCGAGGTCGTCACGATCCCCTCGCCGGGCCGGGTGCTCCGCGACGAGGAGGTCGTGCCGGCGAGCTACATGAACTTCTACATCGGCAACGCCGCGGTGGTCGTGCCGCTCTACGGATCCGACAATGATGGCGCGGCGGTCGCGGCGATCCAGGCGCTGTTTCCCGATCGCGAGGTCGTCGGCCTGCGGGCGGATCATATCCTGACCGGCGGCGGCAGCTTCCACTGCATCAGCCAGCAGATTCCGGCGTGACGTGAAGGGGTGACGCCAGCGCGGCGCACCCCTACATGCGCGGCCATGACCGAGATCACCGTCGCGGCGCTCCAGCTCGCCTTTTCGAACGATATCGACGCCAACATCGCCAACGTCTCGCGCCTGGTGCGCGAGGCGGCGGGGCGCGGGGCGCAGGTGATCCTGCCGCCCGAATTGTTCGAGGGCGAGTATTTCTGCCGCGTCGAGGACGAGGGATTGTTCGCCAATGCCGCGCCGGTCGGCGAGCACAAGGCGGTGCTGGCGATGCAGGCGCTCGCCGAGGCGCTGAAGGTGACGATCCCGACCAGCTTCTTCGAGGCGGACGGGCCGCATTACTACAACAGCCTGGCGATGATCGGCCCCGATGGCGAAGTGCAGGGCGTCTATCGCAAAAGCCACATCCCCGATGGCCCCGGCTACGAAGAGAAATTCTATTTCCGCCCCGGCAACACCGGCTTCAAGGTGTGGCCGGCACCGCCGCAGGCGCCGGGCTGGACGCTCGGCGTCGGCGTGTGCTGGGACCAATGGTATCCCGAGACGGCGCGCGCGATGATGCTGATGGGCGCGGAACTGCTCTTCTACCCGACCGCGATCGGCAGCGAGCCGCACGACACCAGCCTCGATACCGCGCGGCTGTGGCGGCGCGCGATGGTCGGCCATGCGGTGAGCAACGTCGTGCCCGTCATCGCCGCCAACCGCGTCGGCGTCGAACATGGACAGACCTTTTACGGCACCAGCTTCATTGCCGACGAGCGGGGGGACATCCTCGCCGAACTGGACCGTGACGAGGAAGGCGTGATCGTCGCGACGCTCGACCTCGCTCGCGTCCGGCGCCACCGCGCCGCCTTCGGCTTCTTCCGCGATCGCCGGCCGGAGCTCTACGGCCGGCTGGTTCAGGACATCTGACGGTAGGCCATTGCCTGCGCAAACACCGCTTCGAACATCGCATCGGTGATGCGGCCGGTGTTCTGGTTGTAGCGCGAGGGGTGGTAGCTATCGATCAGGATGCGGCCGTCGGGCATCCGGTGTTCCGCGCCATGCGCGAACTGCGCCTTGGGCAGGCGGCCGCCGAGGACCTTGACGGCGGATTGGTGCGCGATCTGCCCGAGCGCGACGACGACGCGGACCTGGGGTAGCGCCGCGATCTGCCCGTCGAGGAAGGGGCGGCAGGTGCGGATTTCCTCAGGCGTCGGCTTGTTGGCGGGCGGCAGGCATTTGACCGCGTTGAGCACGATCGCGCCGGTGAGCGTAAGATCGTCTCCGAGGCGATTGGCGAAGGTGCCGGTGGCGAGCCCGCATGTCGCCAGCGTCGCGTAGAGCAAGGCCCCCGAATGGTCGCCCGTGAAGGCGCGGCCCGTCCGGTTGGCGCCGTGCAGCCCCGGCGCGAGGCCGACGATCGCCAGCCAGGCATCGGGATCGCCGAAGGCGGGCACCGGCGCGTTCCACCAGGTCGGATTTTGCTCGCGCAGCGCCTCGCGGGCGGCGACGAGGCGTGGGCAGAGGGGGCAATCGTGCGGCGGTTCGACGGCGGGCAGCGCGCTGGGTGCGAAGGTCATCGGAACCGCCTAGAGCGAAAGCCATGGCGCAGACAATCTATGCGATCGGCATCGGCTCCAATCGGCGGGGCCGGCACGGCGGCCCGGGCGACGAGGTGCGCGCGGTGATCGCGGCGCTCGGCGGCGTGATCGCCGCCTCTCCCGTCATCGCGACCCCGCCGCTCGGCCCCTCGATCCGCCGCTTCGCCAATGCCGCGGTGCTGATCGCCAGCGATGAGGCGCCGCCGGCCCTGCTCGCCCGGCTGAAGGCGCTGGAAAGGGCGTTCGGCCGCCGGCGCGGGCGGCGCTGGGGCGAGCGGGTGATCGATCTCGACATCCTGCTGTGGTCCGGGGGCATGTGGCGATCGCGACCGCTGATCGTGCCCCATGCGGCGCTGGCGGAGCGGTCCTTTGCGCTAGCACCGCTCGCTGCGATCGCCCCCGGCTGGCGGGTGCCGCCGCACGGCCGGACGATCCGCCAGTTGGCCGCACGGTTGACCGCGCGCGCCCCC
>JBKBTU010000119.1:0-7868 GCA_046290715.1 Sphingomonas sp.
CCCCCGCCGAGCACGCCTGCGCCCGCGGCGAGCGCGAGCGCCGCCCAGTCCGTCACAAGGCGCGCTCAGCCAAGCGCCTTGGCTTCACCTTCGCTGATCGGCTGGCGCGCAGTCTGGAGGCGGGCGCTCGCCTCCGCCTCCCCCGCCTTGGCGAGTGCGACCTGGCCATCGAGCGAGGACAATTGCTGCTCGGCGATCGTCCCGCCCTGCACGCTCATCAGATTGTGCGCGACCTTGTAGCGGCCGAGCGCGCTGTCGGCGGCCTCGACCTCGGCACGCGCCTTGTCGAGCTGGCTGCGCAGCAGCACGGCGGCGGCGTCCGAGCCCTCGCGCTTCACCGCGCCCGATTGGGCGACGAAGGATTCGGCATAGCTGTTGACGATGTCGCGCGCGAGCTGCCGGTCGTGATGCACGAAGGACAGGCTGAGCGCGAACGTCTGCGCGGTGCGATGGACGTCGAGTCCCTGCACCAGACGCTCGATCGCGGCATCGCGCCGGGCCTCCGTCGGAGGGACCGGGTCCGGCGTGCGCGCGAGACCCGGCACGCGGTCGAGGATCGTGGGCGCGCGCATCAGCGTGTTGAACCGGGCGGGATCGGCAAGACCCAGCCGATCGACGACGAGCCCGGCCAGCGTCCGGCTCTTGAGCAGTTCCACCTGCGTATCGACGCTCGAATCGGCAGCCGGATCGCTCAGCGCGCTCGTCCGCTCGGAGCCGATCTCGGCAGGGCGGGGCGCGATGACCAACGTGGCGGTCGCGGTGTAGCGCGGCGTCTGCGACCATGTGTAGGCGACCACGAGCAGCATGATCCCGCCCGCGACCGCCAGGAACAGCGCCAGGTGGCGGCGATAAGCCTTGATCAGGTCGAAGATGCCGGACTGCGGCGTCGCGCGCTCGGCGGGCGCGTACGGCATGGGCGAACCGGGGGACGTACCGGGGAAACGGGCGCCCTCGTAGCGGATGGGTATGCTGGCCATCGTGGCATCTCCGGTCAGGTCTGGAAGGGGATCAGTATTGCAACGTCAGCGTCGCCGAGAGGCGATGGTCGTCGAAGTTCGTGACACCGCCGCCGCAGGTGCAGTCGCGCGCGAGGTAGCGGTAGCCGAGCCGCGCGTTCCAATGGCTGCGCGACAGATAGGTCAGGCTGAGGTCGGCATAGGGCAGCGAGTCGCGCCGCCGGATGCCGCGATACGTGTCGCGGAAATAGCCGCCCTCCAGCGACAGGATCAGATAGCGGCGCAGCTCGTGATCCGATCGCACCGATCCGCCGCGATGCAGGAAGCCACCGGTGCCGGGGACGCCGCTGTCCTGGATGCTGCTTTCGGCGGCAGCGGTCAGCGTCCACAGCCGGTTGGGAAAATAGACGAGCCGGCCGAGCGTGCCGACGCCCGACAGCGGGCGGACGCCCGCGAGGTCGAAGTTCTGGCGGATGTAGCCGACGCGGACGTCGCCCCGCATCAACGCGGTCACCTGGAAGCTGGAACCGACGTAGACGCCATAACCCTTGGAGTCGCGCGTGCCGCTGGGCGCGAGGCGGTAGTCGATCGCGTTGACGCTGGCCGCGCCATAGACGGAAACGGCGGGGCTGAGCGCCCGCTCGATGCGCACCGACGCCTGATAGCGGGTGCGATCGCGATCGCGGGTGAAGAGCGTGCCGCCGCCGATCCGCGGCGCATCGCGGAAGCGCAGGCTGGCCGCGTCGGCGCGCAGGATGACGCGAGTGGCGGCCCCTTCGATGGTCGCGCCGCCATAGGCATTCAGCGCGGTATATTCGAGTGGCTTGGCGGCATCGACCGGCGAATCGGCGGCGAAGCGCGGATTGATGAACGAGCCGTAGCTGGCGCCGGCGGTCAGCGTGCTGAGCGCGCCGATCGCGACGCGCCCCTCCAGCCCGGCCATACCCTCCTCGGTGTTCTCGCTGGCATGGCCGGCATAGCGGCGCAGGTCGCCGCGCGCGTAAGCGGTCGCCTGATAGGGTCCGGCGCTGGTCCGTACCGTCACTTCCGGCCGCACGACGAGCGCTACGTCGCTGCGCCGCCGGGCGTTGTTGGCGTAGAGGTTGGAGGTGAACAGCCCGCCGACCGACACCGCCGGAAAGATGTCGAAGGCCCCGACCGTCGTACCCTGTGCGCTGAACGCCGGGAGCATGCGGTCGGCGACCGCGACGTCGCGGTCACGCGCGAAGACCGATCGCTGGTCGGTCAGCGGCGGCTCCGGCGGGACGATGACGGTGGGCGCATCCTGCAACAATTGCGCCCCCGCCTGCGTCGCGCAGGCGCTGCCGAGGAGGACGGCGACGGCACGCGCCCGCCTCAAAACCAGCGTTCCTTGATCCGGATCGTGTCGCCCGGCGCGACCATGGTCGCAGCGGTCACCGGCTCGGCGACCTCCTGGTCCTGCCCGGCATGCTTGATCAGCACCTGCTTGGTCTTGGCGCGATAGGTATAGCCCCCCGCCTGCGCGACCGCGCCGAGCACCGTCAGGCCGTTGGCGAAGGGATATTGCCCGGGTTTGTTGACCTCACCCAGGATATAATAGGGCCTGGTCGTCAGGACCTCGACCGCGACCCGCGGGTCCTTCAGATAGCCGTCCGCGAGCCGCGCGGCGATGCGATCCTGTAGCTGGCTGGAGGTCAGCCCGCGTACGTCGACCTCCCCGATCAGCGGCAGCGCGATCGATCCCGAACCACCGATCGTGAATTCCCCGCCGAGCGTGGGATCGCCGAACACCACGACCCGCACCCGGTCCCCGCCCGACAGCGCATAAGCATAGACCGGCAGGTTCGCCGATGCTGCGTCGACCGCGGCGACGCGTTGCGCGCTCGCCGGCGGGGCCGTTCCTGTGGGAGCGAAGATGACCAGGCACGTCGCGGCCGCCAGCGTCAGGGCGCGATAGGGCATGCGTCCTCCTTTGCCGGCTTGGTGCCGGCCCAGTATAATAGAGATCAGGTTTCCGGCGTTCTTGCGTCCGGTTTACGCACGTACATGCAGTTCATCGGCCAGATCCGACGATCCGACATCGCGGATCAACGGCTCATCGTCCGATTACCTCTTATGACGCGCCGGCCTTTCGCGAACGACAACCTGCTATAGCAAGGGAATAATTTCTGGTTAACTTCTTAGTATTTCTCATTGATTTAGGTGATTTCCATCGAGCCGACGCACGCGCGCGGCATCAAATGATGGGGGCCGCATCGGCCTCCCGGCGTTCCGCTGGCTCGGCCTTAAAGGGGAGTTAACCAGATGAACGCGCATCATCGCCACCAGTCCCACCGGCGTCAGGATCGCCTGCTCCAGGCGATCGACGTCACCCTCGCCTTTCTGCTGCTGCTGGTCCTGTCGCCGCTGATGATCCTGCTCGCGGCCTCGATCGCGATCACCGGCGGGGGATCGCCGCTGTTCGGTCATCGACGCTACGGCAAGGATGGCCGCACGTTCCTGTGCTATAAATTCAAGTCGATGGCGGCCGATGCCGATGCACGGCTGGCGCGGCTGCTCGCCAGCGATCCGGCCGCGCGCGCCGAATGGCACCGCGACCATAAATTGCGCCGCGACCCGCGGGTGACGCCGATCGGCCGCTTCATCCGCAAGACCAGCCTCGACGAACTGCCGCAGCTGTTCAACATCCTGCGCGGCGAGATGAGCCTCGTCGGGCCGCGCCCGATCGTGGCGGCCGAAGTGCGTCGCTACGGCCGCCACTTCGTCCATTATTGCTCGGTGCGGCCGGGAATCACCGGCATCTGGCAGATCAGCGGACGCAGCGACACGAGCTATCGCCGCCGCGTCGCGATGGATCACCTGATGGCACGGCGCATGTCCCCCGCCCTGTACGCCCGCGTGCTGATCGGCACCGCGCGCAGCGTGGTGAGCGGCCGCGGCGCCTATTGACCGAGGACCCCGGCATAGACGTCGGCGAAGGCCCGGGCGACCGCTTCGGGGGTCGTCCGGGCAACGACGCGGGCGCGACCCGCCGGCGGCCCGGCGCGGCCTGTTTCCAGCACCTGCGCCATACGGCCCGCGAGGGCGGCGACGTCGCCGGGCGGGACCAGCCAGGCATCGTCGGCGATGATCTCCGCGATCCCGCCGCTGCGCGCGCCGATCACCGGCACGGAGGCCTGATAGGCTTCGAGCACGGTGCGGCCGAGCGGCTCGGCCCAGAGAGACGGCGCGACGAGGACGTCGATTCGGTCGAACAGCGCCTTGGGGCTCTGGAAGCCGATGAATTCGACCGGCAGCCCCTCCGCCAGCGCCTGATAGGGTGCGATCGGCCCCAGCGCGGCGCCGGCGATCAGCAGCCGCCATCCGGTCGGTGGCAGCAGTCGCGCCGCCTGGAGCAGCGTGTCGACGCCCTTTTCCGGGCTGAGCCGGCCGAGATAGCCGAAGGTGATTGGGCCGGCGAGCGGCGGCTTGACGTAGTCCGCGTCGATCCCCTCGACGCGCGCGGTATTCCAGATCACCCGCCGCCGCTCCGTCGCGACATGGCGGAAGAAGCCATAGTCGAGGTGCCGGGTCAGCACCTCCTCGCCGACCGCGGTGACGGCGGTCACGAGTCGCTGGTCGAACTGCTTGGTGAAGGTGAGGACGCGGCATTTGAGGTGCCGCCCCGCGCAAGGGCCGGTCTCGCGGTACATCGAGCTCGCGGCGCAGAGCAGGTCGAAGTCGCGCAGCGTATGGACGATCGGCACGCCCCGCCGCCGCGCCGCATGCCAGACGCGGGTCGAGACATCGACCAGCGAATGGGTATGGACGACGTCCGGACGGACGCGGTCGATCACCGCGCCGAAGCGGCGTTCGATCGCGAGGTTCGCCTGCTGCTTGAACTTCGCCCATTCTCGGCGGCGTTGGCCGTAGCGGGGCCAATCCTCCAGCCAGAAGTCGTTGCCGTGCGGCATGCGGAAGACGGCGACGCCGTTGCGCGTCTCCTCCGCCGCCTCCCCCGGCGTCAGGCAGGCGGCGGCGACGTCCCAGCCCGCCGCCGCCTGCGCCTCGGCGAGCATGCTGACCGACCGTTCCGCGCCGCCGACGATATGCGGCGGGTAGAGGCTGGAGAGGTGGAGGATGCGGGGGCTCATGCGAGAACCTCCGCATAGAGCGCGTCGTAAGCGTCGAGCATCCGGTTCGGGGTCACCGCCGCGAGCACCGGGGCGAAGGCGGCGGCGGGCGGCAGCGCCTCGCGGCCGGCCACCATCGTCGCCCGCATCCGCGCGGCGAGCGCCGGCGCGTCTCCCGGCGGGACGAGCCAATCCTCGCCCACCGCGCCGACGAGGTCGCCGATCGCGCCCAGCCGCGACCCGATCACCGGCACGTGCTGCGCGAACGCCTCGACCACGGTGAGGCCGAACGGTTCGCGCCAGATCGATGGCACGACCAGCACGTCGATACCACGCAGGAAGGCGACGGGATCGGTGAAGCCGAGGAACTCGACCGGCAGCCCTGCGGCGAGCGCGCGATACGCCGCGTCGCCCTCCTGCGCGCGGCCGGCGACCTGCAATCGCCAGCCGGTGGCGGGGAGCAGGCGGCAGGCGGCGATCAGCGTCTCGATCCCCTTCTCCGGCACCAGCCGACCGAGGAAGCCGAACCGGAAATCGTCCGTACGCGCGAAGACGGTGTCGGCGGCGGGAACGTCGACGCCGTTCCAGATTACCCGCGCGCGATCCGCCGCCAGCCCGGCGAACAGTCCAAAGCGGCGGTGTTCGTCGAGCACCGGTTGCGACACCGCGGCGACCGCATCGATGCGCCGGGCAAATCGCGCCTTCCACGCGCCCGTGATCCGGCACGAGGCGTGGCGCGCCGCGCAGGAGCGGCCATGCCGGAACAGAGACGCGCGCGAGCAGATCAGGTCGTAGTCGTGCAGCGTATGGACGCTGCGCGCGCCGCTGTCCGCGATCGCCCCCCAGATCATCGGCGGCAGTTCGACCATCGAATGGGTGTGGACGATATCCGGGCGGAAGGCGGCGATCGCCCGCGCGAAATCGCCGGCGGCGCGAGCATCGACCATCTGCGCCAGTTTGTTCGCGGTGCGCAGCGGCCGCGGTGCGGCGAACACCTCTTCCATCCAGACGAGGTTGCGGCTGCGCTGCGGCAGGACGGCGACGCCGTGCCGCTCGCCGGCCGGCTGCGCTTCGCGGGACAGATAGGCCGCCCCCACGGTGAGGCCGCGCGCGGCCTGCCGTTCGGCGAGCATCGCGACCACCTTCTCCGCGCCGCCGACGACGTGCGGGGGATAGACCGAGCTGATGTGGAGGACGCGCATGCCCGGCTCAGCCCGCGAGGAACCGGCGCGCGTAGGTCGCCGTCAATCCGAGATAGCGGTCGCCCAGCTCGAGCGAGGGCTCGATCTCCGACCCCTCGTGCCATTCGTTGAAGCTGGTGACGATCGCCCAATCGGCACGGTGGCGGATCGCCGCCTCCCACAAGGTGCGGTAGGTGGCGCCGTCGTAGCGCGGCACCGTCGGGCGCGGCGTGGGGCGGCCGGGCACGCGCGTGTCGTCGAAGCCCGGGATCACCGTCGCGCAGAACAGCCTGTCCCCCGCGAGGCGCCGCCAGCGGGGGTAGGTCCGGTCCGCCCAGGCCGCCATCTGCGGCGGCGTCATCCCCGTCACATAGGGCGCGAGGACATAGACGTGGATACCGTCCATGAACGGCGCCCAGGCGGCGAAGTCGCGCGTCTCGCGCGGCGATACGTCGCCGATCAGGAAGGCGCGTCCCGCCGCCGCCCGCCAGTCGCGCGCAGGCAGATCGCGCAACGCTTGCAGGTAGAGGAACAGCACCGGCCGCCCGCGCGCGTGCAGCCAGGCCGGATGGCCGGCATAGCTGCGGGTCAGATAGGCGATGTCGCGCGCAGCACCCGCCGCGCCGTCCTTCTGCTGTTCGAGATAGACGGTGACGCGCAGCCCCGCCGCCGCCGCCGCGCGCAGGATCGTCGGCAGCGCCTTGTCCTCGAACGACCCGACGCCCCACCAGCTGACGATCAGCCCGGTAAGGCCGGCGGCCTTCGCCTGCGCGACGTGACGCGCGACGACCTGCGGGTCGTGGCTGTCGTAGAGGCCGCCCGCAGGATGGTTCAGCGTCGGGCTCTGCCGGGGCGCCTCGCCGTGCGGCCCCTGCCAGTGGAACCAGCGGCCACTCGTCCGCGGCGTACCGTACCAGGGATAGTAGAAGGCAAGCACCTGGCGCGGCGGGCGACCTGGCATCGCCAGTGCGGGGACACCGCCGACCGCCAGCGCTCCGCCGATGACCGCGCGCCGCGAGACCGTCACGCGGCACGCCTCGCCGCGAACGCCGCCGCCCGCGCGCGCCCCTGCCCGCTCAAGGCCTGCGCCCGATTGATCGCGAGCAGCACGATCTCGATCGTCGCGAACAGCAGCAGCCGCTTGACCTGCCCCGGCGCGGCGATGCTCCACAGCGACGCCTGCTGCGCCGAGAAATAGACCTGGAGGAAGGTCCAGACCGCGAAGAACAGGCTGAGCGGGAAGCGCGAGGCGAAGGCGCGGCGCAGATACAGCGCGGCGCACGCGACCAGCGCGCCGAGCAGCGCCATGACGATCCCGACGCCGACATAGCCGAACATCACCAGCGCCATCGCCTCGGTGCCCATCGTCAGCTGCACCCAGCCCTGGTTCTTGCGGAAGCTGGCGGCGAGCTTCGCCGGTGCGTAGCGCTGGATGAAATAATAGGTCTCGACCCCGTTGGCGAAGGCGGAGGCGGGCGGCGACTTGTCGCCGAGCGTGTCGATGTTCGCCGCGACCAGCGGCGCATCCCAGTGCGTGACGCGGCGCGCGTCGCGGCTGGCGACGAACCACAATTCGCCCTGCCCCGCGATCCGCTCGCCGACCAGCGTCACGGTCCGGTCGAGCGGCAGGCGACCGT
>JBKBTU010000011.1:0-3817 GCA_046290715.1 Sphingomonas sp.
GACCGGTGGCTCCAGGGCCGCGATACGACAGGATCGTGATACATGTCAGTGGCTTCCGCCCATTCCGCGCCGCTCGAACGCGATGCACGCGCCGTCAACACCCGGGGCGACCATGAGGTCCGTCCCGGCGAGATTGCTATCGGGGTCATCATCGGCAGGACGTCGGAATTCTTCGACTTCTTCTGCTATGCGATCGCCTCGGTCATCGTCTTTCCGGCGCTGGTCTTCCCCTATGTCGACCGGCTGACGGGGACGCTCTGGTCGTTCGCGCTCTTCCCGCTCGCGTTCATCGCGCGGCCCATCGGCACGCAGATCTTCATGTGGGTCGACCGCGAATACGGCCGTGGCACCAAGCTGACGATCGCGCTGTTCCTGCTCGGCACCTCGACCGTCTCGCTCGCCTTCCTGCCCGGCTATGCCGAGGTCGGCATGGCGTCGGCGTTCCTGCTCGCCGCCTTCCGCATCGGTCAGGGGCTGGCGCTCGGCGGGGCGTGGGACGGTCTCGCCTCGCTGCTCGCGCTCAACGCGCCGCCGGAAAAGCGCGGCTGGTATGCGATGGTGCCGCAGCTCGGTGCGCCGCTCGGCCTGATCGTCGCCAGCGCGCTGTTCGCCTTCTTCCTCGCCAACATGGAGACGGTGGACTTCCTGTCCTGGGGCTGGCGCTACCCGTTCTTCGTCGCCTTCGCGCTCAACGTCGTGGCGCTGTTCGCGCGGCTGCGCATCGTCGTGACGCCCGAATATACCGAGCTGTTCAAGAGCCGCGAGCTGACCCCGTCGCGCGTCACCGCGACGGTCAAGGCGCAATGGCGCAACATCGTCATCGGTGCCTTCGCCCCCCTCGCGAGCTTCGCTCTGTTCCACATGGTGACGGTGTTCCCGCTGTCGTGGGTGGCGCTGTTCACCAAGGAGGATATCGCGCGCTTCCTCGGGATCGAGATCATCGGTGCGTTCTTCGGCCTCGGTGCGGTCGTCATTTCAGGCTTGCTTGCGGACCGAATCGGGCGGCGGTCGGTGCTCGGCTATACGGCGGTCGGCATCGCGGTGTTCAGCGGCTTCGCGCCGCAGCTGCTGGCGACCGGCGACGCGGGCGAGCTCGCCTTCATGATCGGCGGCTTCGTGCTGCTCGGCCTCTCGTTCGGCCAGTCGTCGGGCGCGGTGACCAACAACTTCCCGAAGCGCGCGCGCTATACCGGCGCGGCGCTGACGTCGGACCTCGCCTGGCTGTTCGGCGCGGGTTTCGCGCCGCTCGCGGCGCTGGTGCTCGCCAGCCAGTTCGGGCTGCTGGCGGCGGGTGGCTACCTGCTGTCGGGGGCGATCGCGACCCTCGCCGCGCTGGGGCTGAACAAGGAGCTGGCGCGCCGGCTGGATTGATCCGTCGGCGTTCCGCGCTCACCCTCACCCTTCCGGCGCTGCGGGCTCCCATGAAAGTAGTACTTTCATGGGTACCCTTCGCGCCTCCCTCCCCCTCCCAAGGGGAGAGGGCGCTATATCACTTCCCCGCCTTGGCGCCTTCCTTGGCGGCGTTGGGGTCGACCGAGGGCGCGCCGGACGCCGGCGTGCCGGTGTTGCCGAGGTTGTTCGCCGCGTCGGTGTTGGTGATCGAATCCTTGGCGGCGTTGGTCGCGGGCTTCTCCGCGCCCTCCTTGGCCGGCGCGGCGCCGGCGGCGGGCGCCGCGGGCAGCGGCAGGTTCGAGCCCTGCGTGTTCAGATAGGCGATGACGTTGGCGCGGTCCTGCGCGTTGCCGAGGCCGGCGAAGGTCATCTTGGTACCGGGCGCGAACTTGCGCGGCGACGTCAGCCACGCGTTCATCTTGTCGAAGTCCCAGTTGCCGCCGACACCCTTCAGCGCGTCGGAGAAGGCGAACCCGCCCTTGCCCTGGCCGATGCCCTCGCCGAGCGTGCCGTACAGATTCGGGCCGATGCCGTTCGCGCCGCCCTGGTTGACGGTGTGGCAGGCGGCGCACTTCTTGAAGACCTCGGCACCCTTGGCGACGTCGGCGGTCGGCAGCAGCGTCGCGATCGGCACCGCCGCGGCCTCGCCGCCGCCGCCCGCTTCCTCGACGCCCTCGATCGCATAGCCCATCTTCTCGGGGCGCTCGCTGTGGAAGGCCATGCCGCCGACGATCGACAGACCGAGCGCGAGCCCGCAGGCTGCCAGCGTCCACCCGGCGATCGTATTGGTGCGGTTGTCCATCTGCCTAACGCTGCCCCTGTTTTCGTTGCATGTGCTTGCTCGCGCGGCAAACCCATAGGAAACGGCGCCTCCCTTCGCAAGCGCGCGCTTGCCGGTGCCGCCGCGGCGCTCTACGCCCCCGCCGCGATGGAGACCTACGCCGCCCCCGCCCGCCCGATCGTCGCCGCGATGACCGCCGCCGCCGCCGCCGCGCCGGATCGCGCCGTCGCCTTCCAGGGCGCACCCGGCGCCAACAGCCACGTCGCCGCGCTAGAGGCCTTTCCGAACGGCCTTCCCCTGCCCTGCTTCGCGTTCGAGGATGCGATCGACGCGGTGCGCGACGGGCGCGCCGACTGCGCGGTCATCCCGATCGAGAATTCGCTGCACGGCCGCGTCGCCGACATCCATTTCCTGCTACCCGAATCCGGTCTCGTCATCACCGGCGAGCATTTCCTCACAATCCGTCACGCGCTGATGGGGACCGGCCCGCGCGACGGCGTCACCCAGGCGATGAGCCACCCGCAGGCGCTCGGCCAGTGCCGCCACTGGCTGAAGGCGCACGGCATCCGCCAGGTCTCCTACCCCGATACCGCGGGCGCCGCCGCCTATGTCGCGGAACTCGGCGACCCCGCGGTGGCGGCGCTCGCCCCGCCGGGCGCGGCGGCGATCTACGGCCTCGATCTGCTGGGCGTCGACATCGCCGATGCCGACCACAATACGACGCGCTTCGTCGTCCTCGCCCGCGGCGGCAAGCCGCCGGTGGGCGACGGCCCGTGGATGACGACGCTGATCTTCGAGGTGAAGAACATCCCCGCCGCGCTCTACAAGGCGATGGGGGGCTTCGCGACCAACGGCGTCAACATGACCAAGCTCGAAAGCTACCAGCGCGGCGGCAGCTTCGCGGCGACCGAATTCTACGCGGATATCGAGGGCAAGCCCGGCGACCCCGCGGTCGATCGCGCGCTCGAGGAACTGGGCTTCCATTCCAAATGGGTCCGCGTGCTCGGCACCTATCGCCGGGCGCGCGAACGGGGCTGACGTCTGATCCAGCGTTGCTGGAGCAGAGGCGGCGGATCGGACTACAAGCCCTCACTCCCCGCGCGGGTCGCCCCTGTCGACGATGTCGTAGTGGATGCGCACCCAGGTGCCGATCTGCGGCTTGCCGTTGATGCGCGGCGGGCGGACCTTGAACTGCCACGACGCCTCGCGGATCGCCCGCGCCAGCCCCAGGCCGGGTCGCGAATCGCCGAGCAGCACGCAATCCTCGACCCGGTAGTTGGGCGCGGTCCGACACGCGATCTCCGCCCACGATCCCACCGGCACGTCGTGATGCGGCATGTACGGGTCCATCTGCGAGCGCGCGGGACGGACGTACCATTCGGCGGCATAGAGCCGTTGCCCGCCGGGGCCGATCCCCGCCGCCGCGCTGGTATCGCCGTCGTCGCCGTCGCCCTGTCCCTCCGCCGCGGCGAGCTGCTTGCCCGCGCTGCCGCCGGACTTGCTCGATGGGATCTTGCCGACGTCGGTCGCGGCGAAATCCTTGCGGCTCAGCATCAGATACCCTGGAAACGGCGTGTCGACCGGCGGCGTCACCGGCGTCTCCTGCGTCGGCGGCTTGGGCGCGGCGGGCGGTTCGGGGGCGGG
>JBKBTU010000011.1:3964-7004 GCA_046290715.1 Sphingomonas sp.
GAAGACGATCAGCAGGTGCGCGGCGACGGTCAGCGCCAGCGAGGTCGCGCGGCGGCGGTCCGACGAAGGCTGATAGGACCGCATGGAAGGCCGCGCCTAGCGCGCCGCGCAGGCCGCCGCAACCGGTTCACGATGCCGTCATGCCCGCGCCATCTTCGTGCGCCACCCGAGCGACGATGCAGCACAAAATCGCCGTCTACGACCTCGATCGCACGATCACCCGCGCCGGGACCTGGACGCCGTTCCTGCTGCACGCGGTGTTCGCGCATCGGCCGTGGCGGCTCGCCCTGCTGCCGGTGGTGCTGGGCGCGGCGGCATTGCGGGCCGCGCGGCTGCTCCACCGCGACCGGCTGAAGCAGGTGATGCACCGCGCCGCGCTCGGCCGCCTGACGCCCGCGCAGGCGGAGCGGCTCGCCGCCGCCTGGCTGACGCGCTTCGGCCCGGCACAGATCCGCAGGGCCGCCCGCGCCCGCATCGCCGCCGATCGGGCGGAGGGCTATCGCATCGTCATCGCCACCGCCGCCTACCATTTCTACGCCGCCGCGATCGCGGAGGAGGTCGGAGCCGACGCACTGATCGCGACGCGCACCGCCCACGACGATGCGGGCCGACTGCTGCCGCGGATCGAGGGCGGCAATTGCTACGGCCCCGCCAAGCTGGCGATGGTCGAGGCGTGGCTGGCGGCGCAGGGCATCGCCCGCCGCGACGCGCACGTCCGCGCCTATTCGGATCACGTCTCCGACGTGCCGCTACTCGCCTGGGCGGACGAGGCGATCGCGGTCAATCCCCACGCCGCCCTCGCCCGCGAGGCACGCGCGCGCGGCTGGCGCCAGGTGGACTGGAACTGACCGAGTCGGATCGGGAGACGGTCGAGCGCCGATCGCCCCGCTCTACGCGAGCAATCCCCGCACCAGCGCGAGGTCTTCAGGCTTGTCGACGTCCACCGCCGCCAGCCCATGGCGCGCCGGCACCGCGGCGGCGCGCACGCCGGCGGTCGCGCCGAGCCGTGCCAGCGCGGCAGCCAGCGTCAGCCGTCCGGCAAGATAGCGCAGCAACGTGCCGATCCCCAGCCGCCGCACGATTCGCCACGGCCGCTTGCGGTCGCGCTCCACCGCCATCCACAGCCGCAGCGCCGCCTCGGCGCGCGGGGTGCGCAGCAGGAACAGGTTGCACCCCGACCACGATCCGTCGGCGAAGCGCAGATAGGTGCGCCGCGTCGGCGGCGCGTCACGCTCGATCACGTCCCGCCGGGCGAGCAACGCGGCGACATCGGCATCGGCCGGCGCATCCGCCAGGAAGTCGCGCCCCCATTCCGGCCGCAACAGCGCATGGTCCGCGGTGGTGACGAGCAGCGGCGCGCCCAGCGCCTCGAACGCCAGCAGGGTGCTGAGGCTGGGGCCGGCGGCGGCGTCGACCGGCTCGGCGCCGCACCGCACCGCCTCCGCGCGCACCTCGGGACTGTTCGCCGACACCCCGATCCGCGTCGCCCCCGCCGCGCGCAATGCCGCGATCACGCGCGCGAGCATCGTCGTCTCGCCGATCCGGATCAGTGCCTTGTCGCCGACGCCTTCATGCCCGGCGAGCGGATCGGCGGGCCCGCGCGACCCGGCCAGTACCAGCGCCTGAAAACTCATGCCGCGCGGCTATGCCAGACCCGCCACATGACGGCGGGTGCGGCGAGCACCGGATGCCGCTCGCGCCACGGCGTCAGCGGCAGCGCGACGCCGGTATGCCGCTGCAGCTTCCACAGGCCGTAGCGGGCGGCACCCTCGAACGTGAAGGCCGCCTTCACCAGCCGCGCGACGTTGAGCCATTTGCCCAGCCGCTGGCGCAGCCACCAGGCGGCGGTGACGTCCCGACAGTCGCGGATGCCGACCCGCGGCGCATAGTCCTGGCCGCGGCGCTCGTGACCGATCCCCGCCCCCTGCCAGGCGAGCGGCAGCAACGCGGCGAAGCGCTCGGGTGCGAAGGCGATGATCTGCCGCTCGCGCCCCGGCGCCTCGACGCGCAGCTCTGCGGAATAGGTCTGGCGGAACAGCGCCAGCCAAAAGTCGTCCGGCTGTCCGTGGCGCGGTCCGAGCACCGCAGCGAATCGCGCCGCCGTGGCCGCGGCATGCGCGACCGCGCGCACCACGCGCGCGGCGATGGCGGGATCGGCGCTCCAGATGAGCGCGGCGGGCTGCGCGAACCGGGTCCAGATCGTCGTGTCGACCGTCCGCCCCGTCGCCGCGCGGCAGAAGGTGTCGAGCGGCATCGTCGCGACCTTCGCACGGACCACGCGTGTACCCAACGTCACCTCGTGGAAGCTGACGTCGGGCCACAGCGTCCGCGTCGCCAGCGACCGCACGCCCCAGCCGCGCGGAGGCGGCGTCAGCACGTAGAAATCGAGCACGCCGTCGAGGTCGCCGGTCCGCAGCACCGATCCGTAGAAGAGCACCGCGACGCCGCCCAGCCGCCGCACCACTTCGCGCGCCGCGGCGGCGATCGCGGGGGATACCGGCGTGTCCAGTTCGTCGGCGACGAACGACAGCAGCGTCGCGGTCACGGCACCGCGAACCGGATCGGCTCTCCCGCCCGGATGGTGAGGTCGCCGCCCGGATAATGCTCGCCGTCGAGAATGAAGCCCTCGTCCGCCTGCACCCGGATGACGCGCGGATCGGAGCGCGCGAATCCGGCCGCGATCGCCGGACTGCCGTCGGTACCGGTCAGGATCGGCTTCAGCATCGCGAACAGCCGCCGCGGGGGCGCATCGACGGTCAGCATCTTGAGACCCGGCCGGCGACGACCGAAGGGCTTGAGGCCGAGCGGCATCCGCTCCAGCGTCGAGGTGAGCAGCAGGTAGAGCGCACGCGACGCCGCCGGAGCACCGTCGACGCCCAGCCGGACCGTGGTCCCGCGCCGCCAAGCGTTGTGCGCGCCGCCGAACAGCGTCTGCGCGATGCTCCAGCCGAGCGACAGCGCCACCGCGACGCCGTTGAACGCACCGGCCCGGTGCGTGCTCTGCGCCAGTTCGGTCGCCCGCACGAACCCGCCCATGCCA
>JBKBTU010000011.1:7102-19175 GCA_046290715.1 Sphingomonas sp.
GAGCAGGAAGCCCCGCGCCGCCGGCAGCGCATCGTCGCCGCGCAGCACCTCGACCGGCTCGCGGGTGGCGAACCGCCCGGCTCGCGCCGCGGCGATCGCGTCGCGCACCGCCCAGTCTTCCGGGATGCCGAGGTCGAGTGCGAGGGCATTGGTCTTGCCCGAGGGGATGATCGCCATCGCCGGCAGCGTGTCGAAGACGCGCGCCGCCGCGGTCATCACGTCGCGCAGCGTGCCGTCGCCACCGTTGACGACCAGCAGGCCGATCCGCCGCTCGGCATAGTCGCGCAGCGTCTCTTCGAGCGCCTCGAAGGTTTCGGGCGCGGCATAGGCAACGTCCGGCCAGTGATCGAGTCGCATGCCGTGGCGCAGGTTGCGATGGCTGCGGCCGTTGGCGATCACGCCGACCAGCAGCGGCGCCGGCGCGGGAGCCGGGGGCAGCGGCCAGCGGCGGGCGACGCCCTCCCCGACCGGTTCGGCACGGCGCAGCAGCGCCTGGCCCGCCACGCCGGTCACTGCCGGGCCGGCCAAGAGCCGCTTATCGATGCGCGTCGCCAACCTGTCGCCTCCGTCACACGTTCTTCATCAAACCGTCACAGAGGGAAAGTTGGGCAGGATTACGGCCCTAACAAGACTCCTGATGCAAATTGGTGAGAATCTGCGCGAAAGGTCTGATCCGTGACCAACTCAGGCGGGATCGGATTGTTTCACCCTCAGCAACGATCGCGTGGCGAGGCCGAGCAGCAGGGCGACGATCACCGCGTTGACCAGCACCGCGATCGACACGCCGATCACCTCCAAGGTGGGGCTCAACCAGAAACTGACGCCGAACAGCGCGACGATCCCGACGACGCGCGCGACGAAGGTCGCGCCGATCCGGTTGGCGGCGAGCAGCAGCGGCTCGAATCCCACGGTGACGAGGTCGACGCAGCCCGCCGCCGCGAGCCACAGCAGGATCGGATAGGCGCGCCCGAAGCCCTTGCCGCCCATCAGCGTCAGCACCGGATGGCCGAACAGCACGACGATCAGGAAGGCGAAGGCGGCGACGACGCTCGCCATCAGGAACGACCGCAGGATCATCTGCCGCACGCGGGCGAGGCCGCCCGCCGCCACCGCCCGCACGATCTCCGGAAAGGCGGCGCGGGCGAGCAGCTGCGACACCTTGGTCAGAGCCTGCGCCAGTTGCAGCGCGAGGCGGAACGCGCCCGCCGACGCGGTGCCGACCGTGCCGCCGACGAGCAGCAGCGGGATCTGCTTGCTCGTCAGGCCGAGCGACGAACTCGCATTGGTGGCGAGCGAGAAGCGGACGATGCCGGGATGATCGACGACGACGTCGCGCACGCCGACGTTCCGCGCGAACAGCAGCTTGAGATCGCCGGTCCGCGCCAGCGCCCCCCAATAGGCCGCCGCGGTCAGTACCTCGGCCAGGCCCCAGGCGATCAGGAAGCCGGTGACGCTGGGCAGAAGCACCGCCGCGGCGACCGCGCCGATCAGCCGTACCACCGGCGTCACGCTGTCCGCCGCCGCGGCGAAGGAGAAGCGGTCGCGCAGGCGCAGGATGCCGAGCGGGGTCGAGCGGATCGAGAGCAGTTGCGCGACGGTGAAGATCATCGTCGCGCGCGCGTGCACCGCCTTCACCCCCAGGGGTTCGCCCCAGGTGCGGATGATGACCGCGGCGAGGATCACGCCCAACACCGCCGAGGCGAGGTCGAGCAGCCCGCACGCCTTGAACAACCGCGCGAGGCGCAGCTCGTCGCCCGGCTCGAGATGCCCGGTGCCGTAGCGGACGATGATCTGCCACGTCTGGAAACCGACCACCGTGGTCAGTGCCTGGCCCGCCCCGGTGATGAGCGCGAAGCGGCCGAAGCCCGAGACGCCGAGAGTGCGCGTCACGATCGCGAGATAGACGAGGCTCAGCACCGCGAGCACGCCGCGGCTCGCCAGCATCCAGCCGAGGTTGCGCGCGATCGCCCGGAACGGCCCGGTGCGGAACGGCCCCGCCGGGGGCGCCTCGCCCGTCACGCCAGCCAGCTGACGATCCTTCGCCCGCGCGCCGCCGTCGCCATCGCCTGGAACAGGCGGACGAGGTGGACGACGAGCGACAGCATCGTCCACACCGCCACCGCGACGATCCCCCAGTCGGGCCGCATCACCACCAGCCCGGCGAACAGGATCACCATATTGGGGTTGCGCCGTGCGGTGACGAGGCGGAAGCGGCTGTCGAACCGCTGCCAGACGTGGATGTGCATCCCGAACCTCGCGATGAACGCCCCCTCGATCAGCCGCTGCGCGACATAGCCGAACAGCATCGCCGCGATCACCGCGACGAAGGTGTCGTGGGACAGCGGCCGGCCGTAGGCGGCACAGCCCGCCGCCCAGGCCCACCACCAGAAGGGCGGATGGATCAGGTCGACGCCATGATCCCAGGCGTTGCCGAGCGCCGAGGAGGTGATCGTGCAGCGCGCCAGCTTGCCGTCGACGGTGTCGAGCACCATGAAGACGAGGCCGATGGCAAGGCCGCTCCAGAACCAGCCGTGCCAGAAGGCGATCGTCGCGACGATGCACAGCACCGACCCGATTGCGGTCACCTGATTGGGCGTGATTCCCGCTCGTGCGCACAGCCGGGTGATGACCAGCGCCCATTCCGGCCACAGATATTTGGTCAGCAGGTCGGTGACGCCCTTGTAGGCGCCGACGTAGCTCGCGCGCTCGATCGCCGGCACGCTGGCGGGGGTCAGCCGCTCGGCGAAGGGCCGCTCGCGCTTGCGCAGCGCCTCGTTGAAGATGCCCGCTTCGTCCTCCGCCTCGATCGTCGCGAGAGCGCCCGCACCGAGCGGTCGGTCCGCCGCCATCGCAGCCTCCACCGCCGCCCGATCGGCGGCGGCGACATGCGCGAGCACCGGCACGCCGCCGCGCGTCAGTACCGTGCCGGGCCGCGCGACGAGGTGCGGCAGCCACGCGGGATCGAAGGCGAAGGCGCTGTTGGCGAGCAGCACGCCGCCCGTTTCGCTCACGGCCGCCTCGCCGAACGGCAGCTTTCGCGCCGCCGCCATCCGCCGCACCCGCTCGGTCGTGCTCATCCCCCAGATCGGCGTCGGATTGTCGCCGACGGGAACGAGCGTGGGCAAGGGAGACGGAGAAGCGACCATGTCCGCTCGATAGCGGCGCGAACCGGATCGGGAAAGCCGGGGGCGACGAGAGGGTTGCGGCGGCTCGGTCTATGCTCTTACGATCGTCATCCCGGCGAACGCCGGGATCCATGGATGCGGGACGTCTGTTGGTATTCGTGCCATCGGCCATACCGGGTCCATGGATCCCGGCGTTCGCCGGGATGACGAAGGTTACGGTTGTCCCAGAACCCCCAGGACCGCCTCCGCCGCGCGCCGCGGCGGCGCCCCGCTGACGTCGCCGAGCGACTCCGCCGCGAACGCCCGCTGCGCTGCGACGAAATCCGCATGCCGCGCCGGCGCCCGCTCCAGCGCGGGCAGCAGCGCGTCGAGGTCGGTCACCACCTCGCCCGCGGCCCACATGGCGTAGTTCGCATCCCCCGCCCATGCCACCGCCCGGGGGTCGAGGAACACGCAGGGCCGCGGCCGCATCAGGAACTCGACGACCTGGCTCGACGTATCGCCCAGATAGATGTCCGCCGCCGCGGTATAGCTGCCGTCGACCATCGCAAAGCTGTCGCAATCGACGTGCACGTCGCTCCGCCCGCCCAGGCTCGCGGCAAAGGCGGCGAGGTCCGGCACCTTCTCGAACAATCGCTGGTGCGGCGCGAAGATCAGGTTCCAGCACCCCGCCGCGAGGATGCGCCGCACCGCCTCCTCGCCCCACGCCCACCACGACGAGCGGTGCCGCTGCCAGTGCGGCGCATAGAGCAGCACCGGCCGGTCCTCGGCGAACGCCGGCGCGGCGTGCGTGCGCCGGCCGAACCCCGCCTTGATATAGCCGGTGACCGCGATGGCCTGCGGATCGACGCCGTGCGCCGCCAGCGCCGCGCGCTCCCGGTCGGCTGCGACGATGGTGAGCGCCGCCGCCTTCCGTCGCCGGTCGTCGCGGTTCATCATCGATCCCGCGCCGTGCAGGATGTTCACGAAGCGCGCGCGCGTCGGCAGCACCGTCGGGATCCACAGGCTGGTCTGCTCCGCCGAGACGACGACGCGCGTGCCCCACAGCCGCGGCGCGAGCCGCGCGAGCAGCGGCAGCTTCGCAGGCAGCGGCGGGTTGCGCCCCGCCTCCCATCGCCCGAGGTCGCGATAGCCCGGCGCGCGGCGGATGCGGACGTTGCGCCGCTCGCCGAGCCAGCCGCGGATCAGCCCCTCGTGCATCGAAGTCGCGACCCACACGTCGATCGTCACGTCGGGCGCCGCATCGGCCAGCGCCTCCAGCACCGGATAGAGGTGCGGGATCAGCAGCGTCTCGCCAAGGAACAGGAAGGCGACGTCCGTCCTCACGCCTGCCCCTTCTCCTGCCCCGTCCAGGCGGCGATATCCTCCGGGCGGTCGATCTCCTGCCACGCGCCCGGCCCGGCGACGATCGCGCGCACCGGCGCATAGCCCGCGAGCTCGGCGATCACCGCATGGTGGAAGGCGTTGAGCCCGCCCGGCCGGGCGATCACCGCCTCCAGCGCGCGCGCATAGGCATCGCCGCCACCCGACGCGATCACGCCCAAGGAGCGATGCGTCGCCACCTCGGCGTCGAGGTCCTTGGCCACCGCGCACACCTGTCCGCCGACCACGGTCACCAGCATGTCGTCGGTGTCGGCGGCGCGCAGCGGCTCGACGAGCAGCCCGACGCCCGGCTGCGTGCTCGCCGCGATCGCCGCCGCGATCAGGCGGCCCGCGAACACCGTGTCGCCGTTCATCAGGCAGAACGGCTCGCCGAGGAGGTCGCGCGCCATCCACACGCTGCCGATGCTGCTCGCCACCGACCAGAAGGGGTTGAAGAGCAGCCGCACCGGCAGCGGCGGCGCCGCGCGGGCGAGATGCGCGCCGATCTGGCGGTAGCGATAGCCGCCGACGACGACCGCCTGCGCGATCCCCGCCTCGGCCAGCGCAGCGAGCTGATGGTCGAGGATGCTGCGCCCGTCGACCTCGACCAGGCATTTGGGGATTTCGCGGGTCAGCGGCAGCAACCGCGAACCGATCCCCGCGCTCAGGATGACGGCTTGCATGGCCCCGCCTTAGCGGGCGCAGGCCTCGAAGGACACCGCTCCCGCCGATCAATCGCGCGCGATGTTGACGATCGCGAACCCGCCCGCGACCAGCGCCGCATCCTCGACGAAGCCGGTCGCGGTCTGGCCGAAGCGCCGCATCGCGCGCTTGCGCAAGGCGAGGCCGGCGTAGGAGCTGGCGATCGCCACCGCGACCGCGACCGCCGCGGCGACCTTGCGCTCCCCCTGCCGCGCCAACGCCGCGCCGGCGAAGCCCGCGGTCAGCGAGCGCGCCGCCAGCCCGGCGATCACCGTGCGATCGGGCGCGGTCGTCATCTTGTCCCCCGCCATCTCCAGCGCCGCGAGCGACACCGCGGCGGTCTGGCCCAGCGGATGCGCGAGCAGCGCCGCACCCGGCGCATCGGCGGCGAGCCGCCCCTTCGCCGCCTCTCCCGCGACGAGCGACAACGGCGTCATCGCCCGCTGGCCGGCGACGAGGCCGATAAGGATCGAACGGAGCATGGCAGGGGTCCTCGGTAAAGCGACAGTCGCCTCCACAACCCCGCACGCGGCCGGCGGTTGCGCGCTGCTGGTCCTACACGCAGCTGCGAAGAAGAATGTTCGCGCGAAGCCGCGAAGACGCAAAGAAGAATGTTCACGCGGAGGCGCGGAGACGCGGAGAGTGTTTCGTGCGCGGCAGCGCACCGGTTCATCATCGGCCGGAGATGGAGGGCCGCTATCGCGGCAGTCGCTACATCTCCGCGCCTCCGCGTGAAAAAAACCTTCTTACTCTTCGCGTCTTCGCGGCTTCGTGTGAATCAAAAACCTTTAAGCTACCGCGACAAAGTCCGCCGCACCGCGTCCTGCCACCCCGCCGCCAGCGCCGCCCGCCGCTCCCCCGTCATCGCCGGCGCGAATCGGTCCGCAGGGCGCCACAGCCGCGACAGCGCGTCGCAGTCGCTCCACACCCCGGTCGCGAGGCCGGCGAGGAAGGCGGCACCGAGCGCGGTCGTCTCGAGGTGCGCGGGCCGTTCCACCGGCACCTCGACCATGTCGGCGAGGAACTGGCACAGCCAGTCGTTGGCCGCCATGCCGCCGTCGACCCTCAGCGTCGCCGGCCGCGTACCGCCATCCGCGATCATCGCCGCGGCGAGGTCCATCGTCTGGTAGCCGACCGCCTCCAGCGCCGCGCGGGCGAGGTGCGCCGCGGTCGCCCCCAGCGTCAGGCCGAAGATCGCGCCTCGCGCATCGGGATCCCAGTGCGGCGCCCCCAGCCCGACGAACGCCGGCACCATGTAGACGCCGTGGCTGTCGGGGACCTGCGTCGCCATGTCGCGCGTCTCGCTGGCATGGGTGATGACGCCGAGGCCGTCGCGCAGCCACTTCACCGCCGCGCCCGCGACGAAGATCGACCCCTCCAAGGCATAGGTCATGCGCCCGTCCAGCCGCCACGCCGGCGTCGTCAGCAGCCGATGCTGCGACGCGATCGCCTCGCCGCCGGTGTTGAGCAGCATGAAGCAGCCCGTGCCATAAGTCGACTTGGCCATGCCCGGCGCGAAGCACGCCTGTCCGAACAAGGCCGCCTGCTGGTCCCCCGCCATCCCCGCGATCGGGATCGCCGCGTCGAACAGCCCGGCCGCGGTGGTGCCGAACGCGCCGCTGGTGTCGCGCACCTCGGGCAGCATCGCCGCGGGCACGCGGAACAGCCGGCACAGCTCGTCGTCCCAGCACTGCCGCCGGATATCGTACAGCGAGGTGCGCGCGGCATTGGTCACGTCGGTCGCATGCACGGCGCCGCCCGTCAGCCGCCACAGCAGGAAGCTGTCGATCGTCCCGAAGGCGAGCTCGCCGCGCTCCGCCCGCGCCCGCGCGCCGGCGACGCGGTCGAGGATCCAGGCGATCTTGGTCGCGGAGAAATAGGGGTCGAGCAGCAGCCCGGTCGCCGCGCGCACGCGCTTCTCGGCACCGTCGCGCTTCAGGCCTGCGCAGACCTCCGCGGTGCGGCGGTCCTGCCAGACGATCGCGCGATGCACCGGCGCGCCCGTCGCGCGATCCCACACCACCACCGTCTCGCGCTGGTTGGTGATGCCGATCCCGGCGATCCCGCCCGCGCCGACGCCGCTCTCCGCGATCGCGCGACGCGCGACGGCGAGCGTGTCGCGCCAGATGTCCTCGGGATCGTGCTCGACCCAGCCGGGCGCGGGATAATGCTGCGCGAACTCCGCCTGCGCCGTCGCCACCGCCCGCGCCTCCGCATCGAAGACGATCGCGCGGGTCGAGGTCGTCCCCTGGTCGATCGCGAGGATGTGGCGGGCGGAGGGGCGCTGTCGCATCGCGCCATGTTGGCGACGCGGCGGTTTGCGGTAAAGTGGCCGCATGGATGTGGACCTGCTCGTCGTCGGCGGCGGCATCAACGGCACCGGCATCGCGCGCGACGCCGCCGGGCGCGGCCTGTCGGTGCTGCTCGTCGAGCAGGACGATCTCGCCGCGCATACCTCGTCGGCGAGCACCAAGCTGATCCACGGCGGCCTGCGCTACCTCGAATATGGCGAGTTCCGGCTGGTGCGCGAGGCGCTGATCGAGCGCGAGCGGCTGCTCGGCATCGCGCCGCACATCATCTGGCCGCTCGATTTCGTCCTGCCGCAGGCGCATTCGCCGCGCCCCGCCTGGATGGTGCGCCTCGGGCTGTTCCTCTACGACCATCTCGGCGGCCGCCGGCGCTTGCCCGGCACGCGCACGATCGATCTCGCACGCGATGGTCGGGGTTCGGGGCTGAAGCCCGGCGCCGGCCGCGCCTTTGTCTATGCCGATTGCTGGGTGGAGGACAGCCGCCTCGTCGTGCTCAACGCGCGCGATGCCGCGGCGCGCGGTGCGACGATCCGCACCCGCACCCGCCTCACCGGCGCGACGCGCGACGGCGACCGCTGGCAGGCGACGATCGCCGACGCGGCTGGGACCCGCACCGTCACCGCCCGCGCCCTGGTCAACGCCGCCGGACCCTGGGTCGCCGAGCTGCTCGCGCACCTCCCAGGCACGCACCACGACCGCGGCGTGCGGCTGGTCAAGGGCAGCCACATCGTCGTGCCGAAGCTCTACGACGGCGAGCACGCCTTCCTGCTCCAGAACCCGGACCGACGCGTCGTCTTCGCCATTCCCTATGAGCGCGACTTCACGCTGATCGGCACCACCGACCAGCCCTGGCAGGGGCCGCCCGGCCCGGCGCGGATCGACGCCGAGGAGACCGCCTATCTCTGCGCCGCCGCCAATCTTTACTTCGCGCGAGCCATCGCTCCTGCCGACATCGTCTGGACCTATTCCGGCATCCGCCCGCTCTATGACGACCATGCCGCGAACGCCTCGGCGGTGACGCGCGACTATGTGCTCGACCTCGATGCGGAGGGCGGCGCGGCGCCGCTGCTCAGCATCTTCGGCGGCAAGATCACCACCTACCGCCGTCTCGCCGAGCACGCGCTGGCGAAGCTCGCCCCCGCCTTCCCCGCGGCCGGCGGCGACTGGACCGCGACCGCGCCGCTCCCCGGCGGCGACTTCGCCGATATCGACGCGCTGCTCGCCCGCCTCGGCGCGCATTATCCCGCGCTGCCCGCAACATTGCTCCGCCGCCTCGCCCGCGCCTACGGCACCGACGCCGCAGTGCTGCTCGGCGAGGCGCGCGATCCCGCCGACCTCGGCCGCCACTTCGGCGCGGACCTCTATGCGCGAGAGATCGACTGGCTGGTCGCCCGCGAATGGGCGACGAGCGCCGAGGACATCCTCTACCGCCGCAGCAAGCTCGGCCTCCACCTGCCCGCCGGCACCGCAGAAGCGATCGACGCCTATCTCGCGGCCCGGGCTGCCGCGTAGGCGAAACGCCTGCAAAAGCGACCGATTGTGCTCCTGCGAAAGCAGGAACACCGGCTATAGGGGAATGACATGGATCCGTTCGTGCTGAGCCTGTCGAAGCACAGATGAGACTCATGCCCTTCGACAAGCTCAGGGCGAACGGCGAGGATCGATCGACCCCGATTCATCACCCGCCGGGCTCAATCCGGCCGCACCAACCCCGGCGGAGTCCCTCCCTCGAACTGCGCGCGCAGGTTGTCGACCACCATCGCCGCCATCGCGGCCCGCGCCTCGCCGGTCGCCGATCCCTGATGCGGCGACAGCACCACCTCGTCGCGGACCAGCCCCTCCGGCACCGCGGGTTCGTCGGCGAAGACGTCGAGCCCCGCCCCCGCGATCCCGCCCCGCGCCAGCGCCGCGACCAGCGCCGCTTCATCGACCAGGCTGCCGCGCGCGACGTTGACCAGCACGCCCCCCGGCCCCAGCGCCGCCAGAACCCCGGCATCGACCACGCCCGCATTGTCCGCCCCCGCCGCCGCGGCGAGGATCAGCACATCGCTCGCCGCCGCCAGCGCTGGAAGGTCGGGCACGAAACGCCACGGCAGCTCCGGCTTGGCGCTCCGCGCGGTATAGAGCAGCTCGCCTGCGAACGGCGCCGCGCGCGCCGCGATCGCCCGGCCGATCGCGCCCATGCCATAGATCCCGATCCGCCGCCCCGAGGCCCGCCGCGCGAGCGGCACGTGCCAGCCGCCGCCCCGCACCGCACGGTCGTTCGCCGCGATCCGCCGCTCGACCGCGAGCCACAGCCCGATCGCGAGGTCGGCGACGTCGTCGCTCAGCACCCCCGCGGTGATCGCCAGCGCGACGCCCCGCGCGGCGAGCGCGGCGCGGTCGATGCCGTCATGCCCGACGCCGTGCACCGCGACGATCTCCAGCGCCGGCAGCCGGTCGAGCAGCGCCGCATCGACCCGCATCGATCCGCCGCCGACCAGCGCGCGCACGCGTCCGAGCGGTGCGCCGTCCACGCCGACGTGCACCGCGAACCGGTCGGCGAGCAGCGGCGCCAGCGTCTCCGGCAGCGGTGCGAGCGCGACGAGGTCGATCATACCGCCACCGCGCTCGCGATCCGCCCGTCGCCGCCGAAGATACGGAGGTAGCGCGCGATCGCGGCGGGATCGCCCGTCGCCTTGGCGGGATTGTCGGACAGCTTCACCGCCGGCCGCCCGTTCGCGCTGACCACCTTGGCGACCAGCGAGATCGGCTCCAGCCCAGCGGCACCGTCCGGATCGCAGCCGCGGAAATCGTTGGTCAGGTTCGTCCCCCAGCCGAAGCTCATCCGCACCCGCCCGTGGAAGTGGCGATAGACGCGCGCGATGCTTTCGACGTCCATCCCGTCCGAGAAGATCAGCAGCTTCTGCCGCGGGTCCTGCCCCTTCGCCTGCCACCAGGCGATGATCCGCTCGCCCGCCTCGATCGGCGGCGCGCTGTCGGGCCGGAAGCCGGTCCAGCCCGCCACCCAGTCGGGCGCGGCGCGCAGGAACGCCTCCGTCCCGAACGCGTCGGGCAGCACCACCAGCAGGTTACCGTCGTAATGCGCCTGCCATTCCTCCAGCACGCGATAGGGCGCCGCCGCCACCCCGGCGTCGTCGGATGCCAGCGCGGCGAGCACCATCGGCAGCTCGTGTGCGTTGGTGCCGATCGCCTCCAGGTCGTTGTCCATCGCGAGCAGCACGTTCGACGATCCGATGAAGCGGTCGCCCAGCCCCTCCTTCAGCGCCTCGACGCACCAGCGCTGCCACAGGAAGCCGTGCCGCCGTCGCGTGCCGAAGTCGGAGATGACGAGATCGGGCAGTTCGCGCAGGCACTCCACCTTGTCCCACAGCTTCGCCTTGGCGCGCGCGTACAGCACGTCGAGCGCGAACCGCCCCTTGCCCTTCAGCGCGGCGCGCGCGCGCAGTTCGTTGACGATCGCGAGCGCCGGGATCTCCCACATCGTGGTGTGCGTCCACGGCCCCTCGAAGGTCAGCTCGAACTGCCCGTCGACCGTGCCGAGGTGGTAGGGCGGCAGGCGGAAATCGGCGAGCCAGGCGATGAAGTCGGGCGAGAACATCCGCTGCCGCCCGTAGAAGCTGTTGCCGGCGAGCCAGATCAGCTCCTTCTTGGCGAACCGCAGCGAGCGCGCATGGTCGAGCTGCGCGCGCAATTCGCCCTCGTCGATCACCTCGGCCAGGCGCACCGTGGTCGTGCGGTTGATGAGGCGGAAGGTCGCCTCGACGTCCCCGTGCAGATGCCGGATCATCTGCAGCATCAGCAATTTGTAGAAATCGGTATCGAGCAGGCTGCGCACGATCGGGTCGAGCCGCCAATTGTGATCCCAGGTGCGCGTGGCGATGTCGGTGACGGCCATGCGCACCGTCGCTACAGCGCCGCGGGCAAAGCGCCAAGGCTTCCCAAGCGCGCCTGCGCGGCTTACGCACCAAGCTGGATCAAGCGAGGGGCGGCATGGCGAAGGGCGAACGACGGCAACCGTCCCACACGCTGATCGCCCGCGACCTCGGCATCGCCATCGTCACCGGCGGCCATCCGCCCGGCAGCGTCATTCCCGGCGAGCTGGAGATCGCGGCGCAGCGCGGCGTGTCGCGCAGCGTCGTGCGCGAGGCGCTGCGGATGCTGTCCGCCAAGGGGCTCGTCGAGAGCCGGCCCAAGTCGGGCACGCGGGTGCGAGAGCGGGCGCAGTGGAACCTGCTCGACCCCGACCTGCTCGCCTGGATGTTCGAGGGCGAACCCCCCGCCACCTTCGTGCGCAGCCTGTTCCAGCTGCGCATGATCGTCGAACCCGCCGCTGCCGAGATGGCGGCGCTGTCGCGCAACCAGGCGCAGCTGGTGCGGATGGACGAAGCGCTCGTCGGCATGGTCGCGCACGGCCTCGACACGCCCGAGGGCCAGGCCGCCGACCAGGCGTTCCACAATACGATCCTCGAGGCGACCGGCAACGAGCTGCTCGTCAGCCTGTCGGGCAGCATCGGCGCGGCGGTGCGCTGGACGACGATCTTCAAGTTCCGCGACCGCCGCCGCCCGCGCGAC
>JBKBTU010000011.1:19273-24016 GCA_046290715.1 Sphingomonas sp.
TTCGATGCCGCAGCACCGCCGCCTCTACGACGCCATCGCGAACCGCGACGCCGCCACCGCCCGCGACGCGACCATCGTCCTGCTCCAGCAGGCGCACGAGGACACGCAGCGATTGCTGCAGGGCTGAGGCAGGGCTCCGTCGCGCCACCACCCTCGTCATCCCGACGACAGTCGGGACGACGAAGGTGCGTGCCGCCGCATCGGGCGGGAAAGATACCAAGCAACTCCGTCATCCCCGCGCAGGCGGGGATCCATAACCGCTGCCGTCGGCGCATCTTGCATGGAGGTCCGCGCGTCTGGATCCCCGCCTGCGAGTGAATGGCGGAGGGGAGGGCGCCCTACACCCGCTCCACCGCGTTCACCGCATCGGCGGCGCGCAGCGCGGCGATCAGGCGCATCAGCTGGTGGATGTCGTGCACCTCGACGTCGATGACGTTGGTGTGGAAGATCGAATCGCGCGTATCGAGGCGCAGCGCGATGATGTTCGCCCGATGCGCACCGATGATCGTCGAAACGATACCCAGCGCGCCCGGCTCGTTCTTCACCTGCACCGAGATGCGCGCGACCGCGCCGTCGCTCTTGTCGCCCCAGTCGACGTCGACCCAGTCGGTCTCGTCCGCGCCGCGTTCGGCGAGTTCGGCGAGCACGGGGCAGTCGATCGCGTGGACCTCGATCCCCGCGTCGGGCCGGCGCAGGCCGACGATGCGGTCGCCCGGCACCGGATGGCAGCATTCGGCGAGGTCGAACGCTACGCCGGGCGTCAGCCCCTTGATCGAGATCGCGGTCGATTGCGGCGCGAGCAACGCGACGTCCGCCCCCGCCGATCCCGGCATCAGCGCCTCCATCACCGCCGCGTCGGACAGCGTGCGCCGCGCGATCGCCGCCATCAGCGCCGGCTCGTCGGGCAGCTTCAGCCGCGACAGCGCATGGTCGAGCGCGTCGGAACCCAGTTGCGCGGGCAGGCGGCGGACGATGTCCTCGTAGAGCTTGCGCCCGAGCGCGATGAGCTCGGCACGCTCGGTCTGGCGCAGGTGGCGGCGGATGCCCGCCAACGCCTTCCCCGTGATCGCGAAGTTGAGCCAGCCGGGCTGCGGCACCTGCCCCTTGGAGCGCAGCACCTGCACCTGGTCGCCGTTCTCGATGACGGTCGACAGCGGGACGACGCGGCCGTTAATCTTGGCGCCCACCGCCTGGTCGCCGAGGTCGGTGTGGACGGCATAGGCAAAATCGATCGGCGTCGCGCCCTTGGGCAGCTGGATCAGCTCGCCCTTCGGCGTGAAGGCGAAGATGCGATCCTGGTACATCGCCATGCGGGTATGCTCGAGCAGCTCTTCCGGGCTGCCCGCGGTTTCCAGGATCTCGACCAGGTCGGCGATCCAGCTGTGCTGGCTGTCGGCGCGGACCTTCTTTTCCTTGTACGCCCAATGCGCGGCGAGGCCGAATTCCGCCTCGGCGTGCATCTCGGGCGTGCGGATCTGGATCTCGATGCGCGCATTGTCGGCGTGGATGACGCTGGTGTGGAGCGAGCGGTAGCCGTTGCGCTTGGGGGTCGAGATGTAATCCTTGAATCGCCCCGGCACCATCGGCCAGCGGCGGTGGATGATGCCCAGGGTCGCGTAGCAATCCTCGATCGTCGGCACGATCGCGCGGAACGCCATGATGTCCGACAGCTGTTCGAAGCTGATGTGGCGCTCGCTCATCTTGCGCCAGATCGAATAGGGATGCTTTTCGCGCCCCGTCACCTCGGCCTCGACACCGGCGCGTCCGAGCAGCAGCTTCAGCCCCGAGCCGATCCGGGCGATGCGGTCGCCGCCGCCGGTCTTGAGCTGGTCGAGCCGCTTGGTGATCGATTCATACGCTTCGGGTTCGAGCTGGGCGAAGGCGAGCGTCTGCATCTCCTTCATGAACTCGTACATGCCGATCCGCTCGGCGAGCGGCGCGTAGATGTCCATCGTCTCCTTCGCGATCCGCCGCCGCTTCTCGGGCTTGGGGATGTGATGGAGCGTGCGCATGTTGTGCAGGCGGTCGGCGAGCTTGACCAGCAGCACGCGGATGTCGTCCGACATCGCCAGCAGGAACTTGCGCAGATTCTCGGCGGCGCGCTCGTTCTCGCTCTGCGCCTCGATCTTGGAGAGCTTGGTGACGCCGTCGACCAGCCGCGCGACATTGCCGCCGAACACGCGCTCGATCTCTTCGGAGGTGGCGACGGTGTCTTCGACCGTGTCGTGGAGGATCGCGGTGGCGATCGTCTCGTCGTCGAGCCTCAGGTCGGTGAGGATGCCCGCCACCTCGATCGGGTGGCTGAAATAGGGGTCGCCGCTCGCCCGCTTCTGAGATCCGTGGGCCTGCATCGAAAAGACGTAGGCGCGGTTGAGCAGCGCCTCATCGGCGTCCGGGTCGTAGTCGAGCACCCGGTCGACCAGTTCATATTGCCGTAGCACCCCCGACACATGGGGGAGGCGGCTATTGCTTTGCAACATTTTGTTGTCGGCCGGGCGCGCTTTTGTGCGGTCGCCCGGCCAGGTCGGGCGATCAGGCCTTTTTCGCCTTGGCGTTGCACTTGGCGAGCTTGTCGGCGTCATAGGCGGTGCCGCCGACCGAGAAGCTCGAAAGCGTGCCGATCTGGCGGGCGACGAGTTCGCACAGCACCGCAGGGCGCTCGGGTGCCTGGCCGGCGACGAAGGCGCCGTTCTGCAGACGCCACACGGTGGAACGGGTGATGAAGCTCGACTTGGCCGACGGTGCCGTGGGGGTCGCGACATAGACGTCGGCAGGAGCGGCGACGGCGGCCGAGCCGAACAGCGTGGCGACGGCGAGCGCGAGCGTGGCGAAAAGCTTCATGACTGGTTCCTCCCGAACCTGTTTTGTGGGTTGCGATGCCGCGGCATACCGGTATAGGTTTCCAGTTGCAACTGAAAACTGACAATCGGCTCTATCGGCCCCCGGATTTTGCGCTACGCTGCCGGGACAAGAGGAACACCATGGCGACACCGGCCGAGCGCCCGAAGCTCCGGGAAACATTGCGTGAATGCAGCCTGCCCGCCGCGCTGGAGGCGATGGGAGAGCGCTGGGCGTTCCTGATCCTGCGCGCCGCGTTCAACGGCCTGCACCATTTCGAGGAATTCCAGGCCGAGCTCGGCATTGCGCGCAACATCCTCGCCAACCGGCTGGGGCGGCTGGTCGACCATGGCATCCTGCAGCGCGAGCCGCTGCCCGACGATCGCCGCAAGATTCGCTACACGCTGACCGAGAAAGGCCATGCGCTGCTGCCGACGATGATCGCGCTGCGGCAATGGGGCGAGCGCTGGGAACTCGGCGTGCCGGCCTTCCCGATCCTCGTCGACACTCGCGACCGCCGCCCGATCGCCCCGGTCGCGGTCATGTCGCACGACGGCCGCGTGTTGGAGAAGGGCGACCTGATCTGGGCCTTGCCCGACGAGGTGGGTAGCTGATCCCTCCGGTGCCTCGGTTTCACGCGAGACCTCGGCAGACGTTGCTTTCGTCACCCCGGCCTTGAGCCGGGGTCCCGCTTTATCATCGACCGCGGCCATCAGCGGGACGCCGGGTCCAGCCCGGGGTGACGGAGGTATGCCCGGTCACGCGCGCCGGGCGCCTCACATCAGCAGCTTGACGCCGACGATCGCGAGCACGCTTGCCAGGATCGGCCGCAGCGCCGCCTCGCGCATCATGCCCGCGAGCAGGCTGCCGACGACGATGCCGGGGATCGACCCGACCAGCAGCGAGCCGAGCAGGCCGAGGTCGACCGAGCCGAGCAGCCAGTGCCCCGCGCCCGCGAGCAGCGTCAGGGGCACCGCATGCGCGATGTCGGCGCCGACGAGGCTTTTCAGCGGATGGCGCGGATAGAGGACGAGCAGCGCGGTCATGCCGAGCGCGCCGGCGCCGACCGAGGTCAGCGACACCAGCACGCCGAGGATCGCGCCGAGCAGTACGGTGAGCGCCACCGGCTCGCGCGCCGCCGTCTCGCCGAGCCGCGGGGTCAGCGCGGCGACGATCCGGTGCCGCAGCAGCGTCGCCACCGCCGACGCGACCAGCACCACGCCGAGCAGGGTCGCGAGCAGCCGCTCGGTCGCCGGCGAATGTTCGCTCGCCTGCCCGAGCAGCAGCAGCGTCAGCACCGTCGCCGGCACGCTGCCGAGCGCCAGCCGGCGCACGATCCGCCAGTCGAGCGTGCCGCGCCAGCCGTGCACGGTGGTGCCGACCGTCTTGGTCGCGGCGGCGTAGAGCAGGTCTGTGCCGACCGCGGTCGCCGGATGGAAGCCGAAGGCGAGCACCAGAATCGGCGTCATCAGCGAGCCGCCGCCGACCCCGGTCAGCCCGACGAGCACGCCGACGAGCACGCCCGCCAGCGAATAAAGCGGTTCGATCGTCATCGCGCCGGCGCCCGCGTGAAGGCGCTCCGTGCTCCTGCCTGCGCAGGAGCACGGCGGCGTGCGGGAGCGGGGATGGCGCCAATCGGAAGCGTCATGCCGGACGCAGGCTCAGCCGGCCTTACGTCCCAAGGACCTATCGGGCGTGTTGACCCCCATCGACTGAAGATAGCGCTTCACGTTGCGCGCCGCCTGGCGCAGCCGCTGCTCGTTCTCGACCAATGCGATGCGCACGAAGCCTTCTCCATTCTCGCCGTAGCCCACTCCTGGGGCCACCGCGACCTGCGCGCACGTCAGCAATTGTTTGCTGAACTCAAGGCTGCCTAGGTGCGCCACCGCCGGCGGCAGCGGCGCC
>JBKBTU010000120.1:0-7845 GCA_046290715.1 Sphingomonas sp.
GAACGCCGACGCAATTGCCATAGCCGCCGATACCGTGGACGACGCCGCTGATCAGGTGGCGCATCTTGGGGTGGTCGGGCCGGCCGAAGCGCAGCGCATTCATGTTGGCGACGGGGCGCGCGCCCATCGTGAACACGTCGCGCAGGATGCCGCCGACCCCGGTCGCCGCACCCTGGTAGGGTTCGATGTACGATGGGTGGTTGTGCGACTCCATCTTGAAGATCGCGGCCTGGCCGTCGCCGATGTCGATGACGCCGGCGTTCTCGCCCGGACCGCAGATGACCTGCGGACCCTCGGTCGGCAGCTTCTTGAGGTGGATGCGGCTCGACTTGTACGAGCAATGCTCCGACCACATCACCGAGAAGATGCCGAGTTCGACGAGGTTCGGTTCGCGCCCCAGCGCGTGGAGGACGCGGTCGTATTCCTCGGGGGACAGGCCGTGGTCGGCGACGATCTGGGGCGTGATCTCGGTCATGCGCGGCGCCTTAGCGGGGCGGGGCGGTTTCGTCACCTCCCGTAGGAGGGGGCGCATGATGCCATCCGTCCGTCACCCCGGACTTGTTCCGGGGTCCACTCTGCGGCGAGGATAAAGGTTGAAGCCTCTTGCTTGGCGTTCGCGGCCCGGTGGACCCCGGAACAAGTCCGGGGTGACGAAGTGAGCGGCGCATACGTATGCTTAGTCCTACGCGGTTGACCATGATGTGGCGGCCCGCGCACAGCCTTTCGCATAACACCGGGAGAGAGACTGATGCGCGCCACGACCTTGCTGGCCATGACCGCCCTGGCGAGTGTCGCCGCGCCTGCGCTCGCGCAGGTCTCGCCGCGCCCGGACGGTGCCGAGGTGCGGCAAGGAGTCGCCACCGTCCGCGTCGTCGCCCTGACCGACTCGATCCTGCGCATCCGCGTCGGCCGCGACGGCACGATGCCAGAAGACGCCAGTTGGGCGGTCGATGCCACGACGCGTGGGCGCCATGTCGCGGTCATCCCCGCGGCGGACGGCTTCGCGACCAAGGCGATCCGCGTCCGCTTCGCCGCCGACGGGCGGGTGCGCGTCGAGGACCTCGCGGGCAATCTCGTCTCGGAGGATGCGGCACCTGTGCGCTTCGACGGCACGGCGTTCACACTCGCCAAGACGATGCCGCAGGCGGAGCATTATTTCGGCCTCGGCGACAAGACCGGCGGGCTCGACCGGCGCGGCAGGAGCTACGTCGACTGGAACACCGACGCCTTCGGCTTCGGCAGCGGCGACGATCCGATCTACAAGTCGATTCCCTTCTTCCTCGGCGTCGGCGGGGCAGGCGGCAGCTACGGCATCTTCCTCGACAACACGTGGCGGACGTGGTTCGATTTCGGCCATCGCGACGATGCGAAGCTGAGCTTCGGCGGGCCGGACGGGCCGATCGATTACTACCTCATCGCCGGGCCGACCACGGCGGAGGTGGTGCGCCGCTACACCGACCTCACCGGCAAGGCGCCGCTCGTGCCGCAATGGGCATTGGGCTACCAGCAGTCGCGCTACAGCTACATGACCGCCGACGAGCTGCGCGGCGTCGCGGCGCGGCTGCGGCAGGAGCGGGTGCCGACCGACGTGCTGTGGCTCGACATCGACTGGCAGGACCGCAACCGCCCGTTCACCGTCGACGCCAAGGCGTTTCCGGATGTGAAGGGCCTGTTCGGCGACCTGAAGCGCGACGGCTTCAAGGTGGTGACGATCACCGACCTCCATGTCGCGCAGGCGCCCGACCAGGGCTATCGTCCGTATGACGAGGGCGCGCGGCGCGATGCCTTCGTCCACCGCGCCGACGGATCGGTGTATGTCGGGCCGGTCTGGCCCGGCCCCTCGGTGTTCCCGGACTTCACGCAGGCCAAGACGCGCGACTGGTACGGCACGCTGTTCGACGATCAGGTCAGGATGGGCATCGCCGGCGTCTGGAACGACATGAACGAGCCTGCGATCTTCAACACGCCGACCAAGACGATGCCGGCGGACGTCGTGCATCGCATCGCCGGGGACGGCTTCGCGCCCCGCACCGCCAGCCATGCCGAGATTCACAACGTCTACGGCATGCAGAACACGCGTGCGACCTACGACGGGCTGCGCCGCCTCGTCCCCGACGAGCGCGCCTTCGTGATGACGCGGGCGAGCTATGCCGGCGGCCAGCGTTACGCGGTGACCTGGACGGGCGACAATCTCGCGACCTGGGATCACCTCAAGCTGTCGGTGCAGCAGATCATCAACCTCGGCCTGTCGGGCTTCTCCTATGGCGCTGCCGACGTCGGCGGCTTCGCGGGCGGGCCGAGCCCGGAATTGCTCACCCGCTGGTTCCAGATCGGTGCCTTCTACCCCGTCTTCCGCGACCATGCCGCCAAGGGCACGCCGCGCGCCGAACCCTGGGTCGACGGGCCGGACCACCTCGCCATCCGCCGTCGTTTCGTCGAGGAACGCTATCGGCTGATGCCGTATCTCTATTCGCTCGCCGACCGCAACGCGCGGACCGGCGACCCCATCCTGCGGCCGGTGTTCTACGATTATCCGGGCGCGCTGCGGATGGGCTGCGACCAGTCGTGGACGTTCACGCTCGGCGGCGCGTTGCTCGTCGCGCCGCCCCCCAATCCCGAACAGCCGCGCGCCTATGACGTCTGCCTGCCGGCGGGCGGCTGGTACGATTACTGGACGGGGCAACGCGCCGGCGTGGCGCAGCAGCAGAGCGGCCCCGGCCAGATCCAGTCGGCGACGCAGGCGACGGGCCAGGCGACGGTGCTCGGCGACCGCGTGACCGAGACGCCGCGGCTCGACCGGCTGCCGGTTTTCGTCCGCGCCGGCACGATTCTGCCCCGCCAGCCGCTGGTGCAGAGCACGGCGGAGGTTCCGGACGGCCCGCTGCAGCTCGACGTCTATCCGGGCGACGACTGCCACGGCGACCTCTACGCGGACGACGGCCATTCGATGGCCTATACGCGCGGCGATTATCTGCGTCAGGCGGTGACCTGCACGGTGACGCCCGAGGGGATCACGCTGCGCTTCGCGGGCCGGATGGGCCGCTATCGCCCGTGGTGGAAGCAGATGCGTGTCGTCGTCCACGGCTGGAGCGGCGCGGGGCAGGTGACCGCGGCGCGGCGCCCGGTGACAGCGCAGGCGGATGCGACTGCGGCGACGCTCGCCTTCACGCTGCCCGACCAGCGCCGGGCGGGTGACGTGACGATCGCGCGGCGTTAGGGCGGGGGCACACCCTCACCCTTCCGGCGCCCCGCGCCTCCCTCCCTCTCCCGGTGGGAGAGGGAAAGACGCCGAAGACGGCGAAGGGTGAGGGTGAGTGCGAACCCTCTCGATCCGGACGAATCATGGCAAACATCCCCTTCGACATCCCCCACACGCTCGGCCGCGACGAGGCGCGGCGGCGGATCGACGCGGGGCTGCCCAAGCTCGCCCAGCACATTCCCGGCGGCGGCACCGTCGATGCGAACTGGACGGGCGCGGACGCGCTGACGCTGGCGATCGTCGCGATGGGGCAGAAGGTCGCCGTCGACATGACCGTCGGCGAGCGCGATGTCGCGGGCACGGTCAAGGTGCCGATGATGCTCGCGATGATGTCCGGCCCGATCGCCGACTTCGTGAAGACCAGCGCCGAGAAGATGCTGGCGATGGGATAACCGATCGGCTGGGTCACCCCGGACTTGTTCCGGGGTCCACTCCTCCGCATGCGCGCGGCTGGAGCCGCTTGCCGTTCTCCTCGCCGCAGAGTGGACCCCCGAACGAGTCCGGGGTCACGGAGGGGTAGTGGAAAGCGTCGCCGCTACAGCCGCGCGGCGTGCCAGGCGAGATGGTCGGCCATGAAGGTCGCGATGAAATGATAGCTGTGGTCGTAGCCCGGCTGCATCCGCAGCGTCAGGTCGATCCCCGCCGCCGCGCAGGCGTCGGCGAGGAGCTGCGGCCGCAGCTGTTCGGCGAGGAACTGGTCGGCATCGCCCTGGTCGACCAGCAGCGCCGGCACCCGCGCGCCGTCCTCGATCAACGCCACCGCGTCATGCGCCCGCCAGGCGGCGCGGTCCGCCCCCAGATAGCCGCCGAGCGCCTTCTCGCCCCACGGCACGCGCGCCGGCGCGACGATCGGCGCGAAGGCGGACACCGCCTTGAAGCGGTCCGCCAACGTCAACCCCATGGTCAGCGCACCATGCCCGCCCATCGAATGGCCCATGATCGACTGGCGCGCCATGTCGGCGGGGAAATGCGCGGCGATCAGCGCCGGCAGCTCGTCGGTGACATAGGACCACATGCGGAAATGCGGCGCCCAGGGTACCTCGGTCGCATCGACGTAGAAGCCCGCACCCTGGCCGAAGTCATAGGCCGGATCGTCCGCCACGCCCTCGCCGCGGGGGCTGGTGTCGGGCGCGACGAAGATCAGCCCCAGCTCGGCACAGGCGCGGCGGTATTCGCCCTTGTCGGTGACGTTGGCGTGCGTGCAGGTCAGGCCCGACAGATACCAGACCACCGGCAGCCGCGCGCCCTCGTCGTGCGGCGGCACGTAGACCGAAAAGGTCATCGGCGTGCCCGTCGCCCCGGATGCGTGGCGGTAGACGCCCTGCGTCCCGCCGAACGCCCGCGCTTCGGAGACCGTCTCGATCGTCATCGGAATACCACCGTCCTGTTGCCGTTGAGGAAGACCCGCCGTTCACCGACCCATGCGACGGCGCGCGCGAGCACCTGCGCCTCGATATCCCGGCCGATGCGGATCAGGTCGTCGACGCTCGCGCGATGATCGACGCGCTCCACCGCCTGTTCGATGATCGGCCCTTCGTCGAGGTCGGAGGTGACGAAATGCGCGGTCGCGCCGATCAGCTTCACGCCGCGCGCGTGCGCACGATGATAGGGTTGCGCGCCCTTGAAGCCCGGCAGGAAACTGTGATGGATGTTGATGCAGCGTCCCGCGAGCGCCTCGACCAGCGTCGGCGAGAGCACCTGCATGTAGCGGGCGAGGATCAGATAGTCCGCGCGTGCCGCCGTCATCAGCGCGACGATCGCCGCCTCCTGATCCTCGCGCGTCGCCGCGTCGACTGGCAGGTGGTGCCAGGGCAGGCCGTGCCATTCGACCAGCCCGCGCAAGGCGTCGTGGTTCGACAGCACGCCGACGATATCGACCGGCAACGCGCCGGTGCGCCAGCGATGGAGCAGGTCGTTGAGGCAATGCGAGCCTTTGGACACCGCGATCAGCACGCGCGGACGATCGCCGGCGGCGGTCAGGCTCCAGTCGAAGCCGAAGCGATCGGCCACCGGCGCCAGCGCCGCGTGGACGCCCCCGGCGTCCTCGGGATAGCCGTCGCCGCCGCGCCCGAAGGCGACGCGCATGAAGAAGCGCCCCGTCTCCAGGTCGGCATATTGTTGGCTGTCGAGGATGAAGCCGTCGATCCCCGCGAGCGCCCCCGCCACCGCGGCGACGATGCCGACGCGGTCCTGGCAGGTCAGCGTCAGGACCCGGACCGCGTCGTTCCCGCTCATGCCGGCATGCGGTGCATCGCGCAGACCTTGTTGCCGGCGGGATCGCGCAGATAGGCGAGGTAGAGCGGGCCGAACGGCGACTGGCGGACGCCCGGCGCGTCCTCGATCGGCGTGCCGCCCGCCGCCGCTCCCGCGGCGTGCCAGGCGTCGACCGCATCGGGCGAGGCGGCGGCGAAACCGATCGTGCCGCCATTGGCGTGGCAGGCGGGTTCGCCGTTGATCGGCTTGGTCAGCAGGAAGATGCCGCCGCCGTGCATATAGGCGGTCCGCCCCATCGGATCGGTGCGTCCCGGCGAGGCGCCGAGCGCGCCCAGCGCCGCGTCGTAGAAACTCTTCGACTCGGCCATATCGTTGGTGCCGAGCATGACGTGGCTGAACATGGTGCCTCTCCTGTGTGTCGTGTCGTCGCGTGGTAGCGGCATTGCCGCCCTGTCGTCATGCCGGATGTTGGCCACTCCGGCCATATCAACCCTCCAACGTCATTCCCGCGCAGGCGGGGATCCATAAGCACGAATGCCGCTGAACGAGGCGCGAGGCCAGCCAGTATGGATCCCTGCCTCGCGGGGATGACGAATGAGCGTTATGGGCGCCTCAGTAGATCACCACCGACCGGATGCTCTCGCCGGCATGCATCAGGTCGAAGCCCTTGTTGATCTCGTCCAGCGTCAGCCGGTGGGTGATCATCGGATCGATCTGGATCATCCCGTCCATATACCAGTCGACGATCTTGGGCGTGTCGGTCCGCCCGCGCGCGCCGCCGAACGCGGTACCGCGCCAGTTGCGCCCGGTGACGAGCTGGAAGGGGCGGGTGCTGATCTCCTTGCCCGCCTCGGCGACGCCGATGATCACGCTGGTCCCCCAGCCGCGGTGGCAGCATTCCAGCGCCTGGCGCATCACCTCGGTATTGCCGGTCGCATCGAAGCTGTAGTCCGCGCCGCCGTCGGTCAGCTGGACGATGTGGGCGACGATGTCGCCGACATCGCGGGGGTTGGCGAAGTGGGTCATGCCGAATCGGCGGCCCCAGTCCTCGCGATCCGGGTTGATGTCGACGCCGACGATCATCTTGGCGCCCGCGAGCTTGGCGCCCTGGATGACGTTGAGGCCGATGCCGCCCAGGCCGAAGACGACGACGGTATCGCCCGGCTGCACCTTGGCGGTGTTGACCACGGCGCCGACACCCGTCGTCACGCCGCAGCCGACGTAGCAGCTGGTGTCGAACGGCGCGTCCTTGCGGATCTTCGCAACGGCGATTTCGGGCAGCACGGTGAAGTTCGAAAAGGTCGAGCAGCCCATGTAATGGAAGATCGGCTGCCCCTTGTAGGAGAAGCGCGTGGTGCCGTCGGGCATCAGCCCCTTGCCCTGCGTTGCGCGGATCGCGGTGCACAGGTTGGTCTTCTGGCTGAGGCACGACTTACACTGGCGGCATTCGGGCGTGTAGAGCGGGATGACATGGTCGCCGACGGCGACGCTGGTCACGCCCGCGCCCACCTCGCGCACGATGCCGGCGCCCTCGTGGCCCAATACGCTCGGGAACAGCCCCTCGCTGTCGAGACCGTCGAGCGTATAGGCGTCGGTGTGGCAGATGCCCGTCGCCATGATCTCGACCAGCACCTCGCCGGCCTTGGGTCCTTCGAGATCGAGCTCGACGATCTCGAGCGGTGTCTTGGCCTCGAAGGCGACGGCGGCGCGGGTCTTCATGACGGTACTCCGGTAATGCGTGCGCGCGGGTTACCGCCGGTCCGCCCCCCGGAGCAACCCGCCACCGTCGATTCGTGAGCCTGCGGACCCGGGAGACCGGCGCCGGGCGATCACGACCGAATGGTCAGCGTCGCCCGCACCGTCCGCGGCGCGCCGGGCAGGATCCACAGTGCGCTGTACGAGCTGTCGGCGTAGGTCGCGTCGAACAGGTTGTCGACCTCGCCGCGCAGGCTGACCCGGTCGGTGACGGCGTAATCGGCCGCGATGCGTGCCTTGGCATAGGCTGGAAGGCGCAGGCCGCTGGCATCGAGGGTCGCGGCGCGGCTCGACTGCCACGTCACGCCGGCGCTGGCGCGCAGCCTGGCGAGCAGCGGACCGTTGGCGAACAGCGTCCCCTGATGCTCGGGGACGTTGAGCACCGCGTCGGTCGGGATGCCGGTGTCCTGCGTGCGCGCATGCGTCCAGGCGTAATTGCCGACCAGCCGCCAGCCGTAGGGCAAGGCCGCCGCCACGTCCGCCTCGATCCCCCGGCTCGTCAGGCGGCCGACCGGGCTGAGGAAATTGGCGTCCTGCGGATCGGTGGCGAGGATGTTGCGCTTGGCGATGTCGAAATAGGTCACCGTCGCATCGAGGCCCCGCCAGCGCCCGGCGAC
>JBKBTU010000121.1:0-7831 GCA_046290715.1 Sphingomonas sp.
GACCGACGCCAACCTGCTCCACACCTCGTCCGAGGGTAAGGTGCTGGAGGAACCGTGGCAGGAGGTGCCGGACTATGTCTACAGCCGCACCGTCAACCCCGAGGACGCGCCCGATGCGCCCGAATACATCACCATCGACTTCGAGCGCGGCGACGGCGTCGCGCTGAACGGCGAGGCGACCAGCCCGGCGACGTTGCTGACCAAGCTCAATGAGCTCGGCCGTCGTCACGGCATCGGCCGGCTCGACCTGGTCGAGAACCGCTTCGTCGGCATGAAGAGCCGCGGCATGTACGAGACGCCGGGCGGGACCATCTATCACCTCGCGCATCGCGGCATCGAGCAGATCACGCTCGACCGCGGCGCCGCGCACCTGAAGGACGAGCTGGCGCCGCGCTACGCCGAGCTGATCTACAACGGCTTCTGGTTCAGCCCTGAGCGCGAGATGCTGCAGGCGGCGATCGATCACAGCCAGGCGAACGTGTCGGGTACGGTGCGGCTCAAGCTGTACAAGGGCGGCGTCTACGTCGTCGGCCGCAAGTCGCCCAACTCGCTCTATTCGGAAAAGGTCGTGACCTTCGAGGACGACCAGGGCGCCTACGACCAGCGCGACGCGGCGGGCTTCATCAAGCTCAACGCGCTGCGGCTGCGGCTCTTGGGCCGGCGCGACTGAGCGCCTTACCGTCACCCCGGACTTGTTCCGGGGTCCACCGCGCGACTGATCCCGCGGCAAGAGGCTCGGGCTTCGCCCCGGCGGCACGGTGGACCCCGGAACGAGTCCGGGGTGACGGATTACAAATGGCAAGTTGCCGCCTTCCGCGGACGATCGTGTGGATGCGCGCAGTCACCAAGGGAGCAATGCCCCCTCCATTCGACGCACCGGTCACGACAATGCTTGTCGGACCGGGTCCGCACCCCCTAAGGCACGATTATGCAGGGGCAAAAGCTGCACTGGTGGCAGACACGATGGTTCGTCGTCGCGGTGGTGATCGCGTCGATGATCCCGTTGTTATGGCCGGACATTCCGCCGCTGGTCGACCTGCCGGGCCACATGGGCCGCTATCGCGTGCAGCTCGATGGCGCGGCCTATCCGTGGCTGGCGGACTGGTATGATTTCCGCTGGCAGCTGATCGGCAATCTCGGCGTCGATCTCGCGATCGAGCCGCTCGCGCCGATCTTCGGACTGGAGCTCGCGGTCAAGCTCGTCGTGATCGCGATCCCCGCGCTGACCGTCTCGGGACTGCTGTGGATCGCGCGCGAAGTGCACGGCCGGATTCCGGCGACCGCGCTGTTCGCGCTGCCGCTCGCCTACAGCTATCCCTTCCAGTTCGGCTTCGTGAACTTCGCGCTGTCGATGGCGCTGGCGCTCAACCTGTTCGCGCTGTGGCTGCGCATGGGGCGCCTCGGCAAGGTGCGGCTGCGCGCCGTCCTGTTCGTGCCGCTGTCGTGCGCCCTGTGGATCTGCCACACCTTCGGCTGGGGCGTCCTCGGCATCCTCGCCTTCTCCGCCGAAATGATCCGCCAGCACGACCTGCGCAAGGATCGGCAGAGCGGCCATTGGCTGGAGAGCTGGGTGCGCGCCGGCATCGGCTGCCTGCCGCTCGCCCTCCCGTTCGCGATGATGGTGCTGTGGCGCTCGGGCGACCACGTCACCGGCAAGACGATGGACTGGTTCAACTGGCGCGCCAAGGTCGGCTGGGTCATCATGGTGCTGCGCGACCGCTGGATGGCGTTCGACCTCGCGTCCGTCACCGTGCTGTTCGTCATCCTGCTGAAGGGCGTGCGCGACGACCGCGTCGAATATTCGCGCAACCTGCTGCTGTCGGCGCTGTTCCTCAGCGCGATCTACCTGCTGCTGCCGCGCATCGTCTTCGGTTCGGCCTATGCCGACATGCGCCTCGCGCCGTTCGCGCTCGCCTTCGCGCTGATCGCCTTGCGACCCAAGCGCGGCCTGTCGTTCCGCGGCGCGGCGACGCTCGCCGCGCTCGGGCTCGCCTTCTTCGGGGTGCGGCTCGCCGCAACGACCGCGAGCTACTGGCAGTTCGACCGCGACTACGACCGCGCGCTCTCCGCGCTCGACCACGTGCCCCGCGGCGCGCGGCTGCTGACGATGGTCGGGCGAACCTGCCAGGACGAATGGCTCTATTCGCGGCTCGAACATGCCGCCGGCCTGGCGCTCGAACGCCGCATCGCCTACGCGAACGACCAATGGTCGATGGCGGGCGGGCAGCTGCTGACCGTGCGCTACGCCCCCGCCGGCGCCTTCGCGCACGATCCCTCGCAACTCGTCACCGACCGGCGCTGCCGCGGCGAATGGTGGCGGCCGCTCAAGCTGTCGCTCGCCTATCTGCCGCGCCAGGCGTTCGATTACGTGTGGCTGATCAACCCGCCGCACGTCGGGCCGGAGTTCCTCACCGGGCTGACGCCGATCTGGCGCAGCGGCGACGACGTGCTGTTCCGCATCGACGATCGCACGCCCCCGACGGTGACGCTCGACCCTTCGCTGCTGCCGCCGCGGCGCGTGCCTATCCGCCTGCCTCTCCCTTCCTGAACGGCGCGAGCTCGGCGAGATAGGCGTGCTCGTGCTCCACGGCCGCGCGCTCGCGGACGAGGAAGTCGGAGACGGCGCGGCGGAACCCCGCATCGGGCAGGTAATGCGCCGACCAGGTCGGCACCGGGACATAGCCGCGCGCGAGCTTGTGCTCGCCCTGCGCGCCGGCCTCCACCGTCTTGAGGCCGCGCGCGATCGCGGCGTCGATCGCCTGGTAATAGCAGAGCTCGAAATGGAGGAACGGCACCTCCTCGGTGCAGCCCCAATAGCGGCCGTACAGCGTGTCCGCGCCGATCAGGTTGAGCGCGCCGGCGATCGGCCGCCCGTCGCGCTCGGCGAGGATCAGCAGCACCTGCTCGCCCATCGCCTCTCCCAGCAGAGGGAAGAAGGCGCGCGTCAGATACGGCCGCCCCCATTTGCGGCTGCCGGTGTCCTGGTAGAACGCCCAGAACGCGTCCCAATGCTCGGGCAGGATGTCCGCGCCGACGAGGTGGCGGATGGTCAGCCCCTCGACCGCCGCCGCGCGTTCCTTGCGGATCGCCTTGCGCTTGCGGCTGGCGAGCGCGCCGAGGAAATCGTCGAAGCTGCCATAGCCCTGGTTGGTCCAGTGGAATTGCGTGCCCTCACGGATCAGCCAGCCCGCCTGCTCGAACAGCGGCAGCTGGTCGGGCGCAACGAAGGTCGCGTGCGCGGAGGAGAGGCCATGCTGGTCGGTCACCGCCTCCAGCGCGGCGATCAGCGCGGGCGCGGCGGCGGGATCGCGCAGTAGCAGCCGCGGCCCCGGCACCGGGCTGAACGGCGCGGCGACCTGCAACTTGGGGTAATAATCGCCGCCTGCCCGCTCCCATGCGTCCGCCCAGGCGTGATCGAAGACGTACTCGCCCTGGCTGTGGCTCTTGGCATAGGCGGGCGCGATGGCGGCGGGGCGGCCGTCGGCGCCGTCGACGACGATCGGGATCGGCTGCCAGCCCGACCGGCCGCCGGTGCTGCCCGATTCCTCGAGCGCCGCGAGGAAGGCATGGCTGACGAAGGGGTTGGCGGTGCCGGCGCAGGCATCCCACTGGTCGGCGGGGATGGCACGGACGCCATCGACGAGGCGGGCGGCGACGGGTGTTGAGGTCATCGCTGCCCGATATAGGCGCGGCGGCGGCGTTTGCGGAGAGCCGAAGAAGAGATGGTTCACGCGGAGCCGCGGAGACGCGGAGGTGTCTCGTGCGCGGCAGCGCACCCGCTTCCCGACCCGGAGAGATGAAGCGCCGCCTCCGCGGCGAACACGACACCTCCGCGTCTCCGCGCCTCCGCGTGAACCTTACTGCCTTCGATGGCAGGGGGGAGGATCAGCCGAGTTCGATGATCGCGTCGACCTCGACCGCCGCACCGAGCGGCAGCACCGGCACGCCGACGGCGCTGCGGGCATGCTTGCCGGCATCGCCGAACAGCGCGACCATCAGTTCGGAGGCGCCGTTGGCGACCTTGGGCTGGTCGGTGAAGTCGCCGTGGCTGTTGACGAAGACGCCGAGCTTGACGATCCGCTTGACCCGCGAGAGGTCGCCGCCGAGGTGCTTCTTGACCTGCGCGACGATCATGAGGCCGCACAGCCGCGCTGCCTCCTGCCCGTCCTCCAGCGAGACGCCGTCGCCGAGCCGCCCGGTGACGAGCTGCCCGTCCTTGAACGGTAGCTGCCCCGACAGATGCAGCATCCCGCCCGCCTCGACCGCGGGGACGTAGGCGGCGACGGGCGCGGCCGCCTCCGGCAGGGTGAGGCCGAGTTCCTCGAGCTTGCGATCGACGTGCGTGGTCATGGGCGGTCCTTGCTGATGATGACGGTGCCGTAGAGCATCGCGGGAACGGCGCAAAGCCGGCGGTTCAGGCGGCCGGCACGCCCGCGGCGAACCGGGCCTCGATCCAGTCCGCCGCCTCGCGCCAGTCGTCGATGCGGGCATGCGCGTGCGGCGCCTTGGGCACGCTCGGCGCGAGCGTCGGTTCGGACACCATGTGCAGGCGGTGGACGCCGGGTGCGTGGCGCGCGACCGAATCGTGGTGGACGGCGAGGTCGTCGACGAACACCGTCACCGGGCCGCCATGTTCCGCGACCAGCCGCGCGACGGGCTCGCCCTTGCCGCCCTGGTTGCATTCGACGCGGTGGTCGATGCCGAAGCGCGCCAGTTGCTCGATCCGTGCGGTGCGGCAGGCGTCGGTGAGGTTGGTGAGGATGACGATGTCGGCGCGCTCGGCCAGCCGCGCCAGCGCCTCGGCGGCGTGCGGCACCAGCGTCTGGCGGTGCATCTCGCCCGGGAAGAAGCCGCCGAGCATCGTCCACATCTCGTCGCGCGTCGGCACCTCGCCCGTATCGCGCCGACGCATCGAATTGGCGAAGTCGGCACCGTCGGGGGTGAAGTCGATATCGTGCGTCTCGCCCAGCCAGGCGCCGAAATGCGTCACCATGTGGAGCAGCACCTCGTCGCAATCGGAGATCAGCAGCGGCTTCATCGGTCCTCCAGGGTCTGGCGGGCGCGGGGCAGCGCCTCGGGGGGGACGCCCAGCGCGTCGGCGCAGGCGACGAGATCGGGTTCATACGATTCGAGATAGCCGATCACCGCGGCGAGCACGGCGGGCTCGGCGGCACGCGCGCGCAGGTCGTCGGGATAGAGGCCGGTCACCGCGATCAACCGGTCGGCGCGATCAGGATCGCTCAGCGTCCAGACGAGCGCGTGCAGCGCCAGCGTTTCGGGATCGGGGATGTTTGTATCGCGCGCGCGCATTGCCTATCGTCAGCCCAATCGGAAAAGGATCGGTGACGCACGTGGCGAAACGGGTGCTCGTTGTCGAGGACAACGAACTCAATCTGAAGCTGTTCTGCGACCTGCTGCGCGCGCACGGCTTCGCCGCCGAGCCGGTGCGCGACGGGCGCGAGGCGGTGGCGCGCGCGCGCGAGTTCCGCCCCGACCTCATCATCATGGACATCCAGATGCCGCACGTCACCGGCTACGAACTGATCCTGGAGCTGATGGCGGACGAGGAGCTGCGCGCGACCCCGGTGATGGCGGTGACCGCCTATGCCGGCCGCGACGACGAGGAGCGCATCCGCGCGGCGGGTGCGCGTTCCTATGTGTCGAAGCCGATCAGCCTCGCGCGCTTCATGGAGGCGGTGAACGCGCTGCTGTAGGGCTGTAGGGCTGTAGGGCGGATGCGAAGACGCCCTGCCGAGCGCTTGGCATCAACAGGGCGTCGCGCGCTCCCAGACCCTGCCCCCCGAGAGAGGCCGAGTGCTGCAGGCGGCGTTGGAAACGCAGGTTGGTGCGCGGCGGTTCCCTGGCGCGGGTTGCCGCGCGACCAATGACCTCCACCCCTCTGCGTCGTCCCTGTGGAGGCGCAGCTTCAGGTCCTGAACACCCAACGATCCGTCACCCCGGACTTGTTCCGGGGTCCACGGTTCCGCAACATCGGCATCGTGTGATTGTGGCCCGGTGGATGCCGGAACAAGTCCGGCATGACGGAGGGGACTCGGCGTGCGGGATGACACTCGGGAGATCGCAGACCGCCCTTCGCCACAAAAACCAAGGGCGGCACCCTCCGCGAGGAGGACACCGCCCTTGATCCGTAGTGACGCGATACAGGGCGACCGGAGCATCCGGCCGCCACGCGCTCCTATGACGGGTGAACATGAACGCAATATGGCCGAAACTCGCCCGGCCCAAGGCAAGGGCTCCGCGCGAATCGCGCGCATGCGAAGAGCCGCCGGCGCAGGGCGCACCGGCGGCTCTTCGAACCTCAAGGCAAGGCCGCGGCGCGGAGGCGCCGGGCGGCGCTTACTTGATCTTGGCTTCCTTGAACTCGACGTGCTTGCGCACGACCGGGTCGTACTTGCTGAAGCTCAGCTTCTCGGTCTTGGTGCGCGGGTTCTTCTTGGTGACGTAGAAGAAGCCGGTGTCGGCGGTGCTGACGAGCTTGATCTTGACGGTAGTCGGCTTGGCCATGAGCCCTAATCCTGAAAACAAGGAGAGCGGCAGCACCAACGCCGCCGCTCGATCTGGCGCGGCGCATGCGGCAGACGCGTACGAAAGTCAACCGCCGGTTCGCCCTTAACCCGGTGCTTACCGGTGCGCGCGCACTCTCCCCATCGGAACACGGGAGCGGGATGATGGGGCAGACGACCGAGCAGCGACCTGACGAACTGGCGGCAATCCGGGCGGACCTGACGGCGCGGATCGCCGCGCTCGACGTGAAGGCGCCGTATGCCTGCGCGCGCGATCTCAAGCCCGACATCAACCAGATCCGGCTGATCGCGCACCGCGCCGGCCTCAACCCCGCGGTCACCGTCGCACACTTCCTCGATTCGGCGCTGTCGCGGGGCGAACGGGGTCCCCTCGTCCACGGCTGGCTGTCGGTGCTGGGCGACGCGGTCGCCTGCGAGCGGCAGGACGTGCGCGCCTGCGACGCGTTCGCCGCCGCCTGTTCGGTGCGACTGGCCAGCTGATGGATGCCCTGATGGCGGCGCTGGTCGCCGCCGCGTTGGCGCAGATCGGCGACCGCCCGGCGTGGCTCGCCGCGATCCTCGCCGATCGCTATCGCGCGCCCGGGCTGGTGATCGCGATGGCAGCGCTCGCCATCCTCGCCGCCGGGCTTGCCGCCGCCGCGGCGGGTGCGCTGCTGGCGCCGCGGCTGACCCCGGAGGCGAAGCAGCTGTTCCTCGCGCTCGCCCTGCTGTTCCAGGGGGTCGGCGCGTGGTTTCCGGTCAAGGCGCCCGATCGCCTGTCCGGCTGGCGGCTGGGCGCGGCGCTGACCAGCCTCCTCGGCCTGTTCATCCTCGCGTTCGGCGACGGCATCCAGTTCATCGTGCTCGCGCTCGCCGCGCGCGCGGCGTGGCCGTGGATCGCGGCGGTCGGTGCGATGCTGGGGTCGCTGGCGGTGATCGTCCCGGCCGCGACGCTCGGGGAACGGGCGTGGACCGCCCTCCCCCTCGTCGTGGCGCGGCGCGTGATCGGCACGCTGTTCGTCGTCGCCGCGCTATGGCTGGGGCTCGGCGCGATCGGACTGGTCTGACCGGCCGACCGGTTAGCCCGAGCAGGATTTTGCCGGTTGGACGGCGGAGCGTTTCGGCTATCGGATCGTTGCCGCAACGAACCCATTCCAGGAGCTTCCCATGGCCGACGTCAATCCGGCGCTCAGCACGCCGACCGACCTTCCCAACACGCGCTCGGTGGCGGACGCGCTCAACGCCTCGCTGGCGGATTGCTACGCGCTCTACCTCAAGACCAAAAATTTCCACTGGCACGTCTCGGG
>JBKBTU010000122.1:0-7802 GCA_046290715.1 Sphingomonas sp.
GTCGTCGTCGGGGATGCCCGCATCGACGTCATGGCTGGGGTAGACGTAGAGTTTGCCGCCGAACACGTGGGCGGAGGGGTCCGCCGTGTAGATGCTGGTGACGAGCGGCTGCGACCGGTAGCGCCGCCCGTCCGGGCTGCGCGGATCGGCCTTGCCCCCGGCCTGCGCGAAGGCGAGCGTCCCCGCGGCGCCGAGCGCGGCGCCGCCGAGCCCGAGGATCAGGCGGCGTGGCATCGTCACCGCCACCCCGCGTCCATCCAGTAATTGTGGCCGGTACACATGCGCGCGTCGTCCGCGGCGAGGACCAGCACCAGCGCGGCGACGTCGATCGGCAGAATGCGACCGTCGAGGCATTGCGCGGCGACGATTTCCGCCTCGCCTTCGGGCGTGTACCATTTCTCCTGCCGCGGCGTCTTGACGTTGCCCGGGATCACCGCGTTGACGCGGATGTTGTCGCGGCCGAGATCGCGCGCGAGGCTGCGCGTCAGCCCCTCGATCGCCGCCTTGGCGGTCTGGTAGAGGATCAGGTCCGGCAAGCCGAGGTGCCAGCTGATCGAGCCGAAATTGACGATCGAGCCGCCGCCCGCCGCCTTCATCGCCGGGATCACCGCCTGCGCCGCGAAGAACTGATGCCGCAGATTGACGTTCATCCTTTCGTCCCAATAGCTGGGCGTCACGTCTGCGATCGTGTGCCGGTCGTCATTGGCGGCGTTGTTGACCAGCACGTCGACCCCGCCCAGCGCCTGCTGCAACTCGGCGAAGACGGTGGCGAGGGCGCTCAGATCGGTGAGGTCCAGCCGGCGGAACAGCGGCACGTGCGCTGCGTCGCCGAGCCGCGCCACCAGGGCTTCGCTGTCGGCGTCCGCCACGTCGACGAAGGCGACGCGCGCGCCCTGCCGCGCAAAGGCTTCGACCAGCCCCGCGCCGATCCCCGAACCGCCGCCGGTGACGATGACGCGCTTGTCGCGCAACGAGGGGTAGAGCGCGCGCCAGTCGTCGGCGGTCGTTGCGGTCACGGGGGTCTCCGATGGAAGGGTCATGCCGACAGCAGGCCGCGGCCGGCGAGGTTGCGGATCAGCGCCGTCGCGCCGAAGGTCCAGGCGGGCGCAGCCTTGGAGGTGGTGACGGTATTGACCAGCCGGCCGAGCCGCGGCGTCGCGATCGCCACCGTGTCGCCGACCTTGTGCGTGAAGCCCTGACCGGCCACGTCCCGGTCCTGCGTCGGCGCGAACAGCGTGCCGAGGAACAGCACGAAGCCATCGGGATAGTGATGCTCGCTGAGCGCCTGGCGCTTGAGCTCTTCGGGATCGCGGCTGATCTGGTTCATCGAGCTCGCCCCGTCCAGCGTGTAGCCGTCGGTGCCCTCGATCCTGAGCGAGATCTCCGCCTGGCGCACGTCGTCCATCGTGAAGCCGTCATCGAACAGCCGTACGAAGGCGCCGAGCGAGCAGCTCGCGTTGTTATCCTTGGCCTTGCCGAGCAGCAGCGCCGAGCGTCCTTCGAAATCGCGCAGGTTGACGTCGTTGCCGAGCGTCGCGCCGACCGCCTCGCCGTCCGGTCCGACGAGCAGCACCACTTCGGGTTCGGGATTGTTCCAGGTCGAATCGGAGCGGATGCCGACCTCCGCGCCCCAGCCGACCGTCGAGAGCGGCGGCCCCTTGGTGAAGATCTCGGCGTCTGGGCCGATCGCCACCTCGAGATATTGCGACCACAGGTTCTCGTCGATCAGCGCCTGCTTCAGCGCCGCCGCTTCCGGGGATCCCGGCACGACGGCGCGCATGCTGCCGCCGATCCGGCCCTCGAGCCGGGCGCGGACTTCGGCCGCGGCGCCGGCGTCGCCGCGCGCACGCTCCTCGATGACCCGCTCCATCGCGGAGACGGCGAAGGTGACGCCGGCTGCCTTGACGCATTGCAGGTCGATCGGGCTCAGCAGGCGCGCCGCGCCATCGACCGACAGGCCGATCGCGTCCAGCGCGCCGATCGCTTCGCCCTGCGACGGATCAAACGCCCGGTCCGCGACCAGCTGCGCAACGGTCGGCGCAACGCGCGACATGTCGTGGACGATGCCATCGACGACCAGCACGGGGCAGGGGCCCTCGCCGCGGTCGATGCGGCCAAGCCAGCGGCCCTCACGCCATTCCGCACCCAGTGCGTCGGCAGGATCGAACGGGATCGGCATGGGCATGACTTTCGCGGTCAGGCGCACAGGCCGGCGGGAGGGCCGGGCAGCGCAGGGGTTGGCAGAGCCGGGGTGGGGCCGGGGCGCGACAGATCCGCCGCGGCGGCGAAGAACGGGTCGCGCTCGGCTTCCGGCAACGAGACGAAGCGGAAGCCCATCTCCCGATACAAGGCGATCAGCCGCGGTAGCATCCGCGCGTCGAACGCGCCGACGTGCATCAGCAGCACATAGGGGACGTCCCGGCCGACCTGCGCCTTGGCGCGAGCGCGGGCAGCGAGCGCCGCTGCACGTGCATCGGATAGGAAGCTCGCCTCGAGCCTCGCGATCCCGGTGGCATCCTGTTTGGCGACGCAGACGGCGTAGGGCGGGTTCCAGAGATAATCGCCGAATCCCATCGTCACCGCGGCGGCGCGATAGCCGCGCGCGTACAGCATCGCGCGGATCGCCTCGCGCGTGGTTGGTGCACGTCCTTCCGCCAGGAACGGATAGCGGAACCAGTGCCAATCGGCCCCGGGTCCGGCGGCGGCGGCCAGCGGCGCCTCGTTACGGATCACGTCGGCGGCGAAGACGTCGGCGCCGACGGTATCGAGGTTGAGGTGGGAATAGCCGTGGTTACCGAGCGGAAACCCTGCCTTGCGCCACGCTGCCGTCGCGAGGGGAGCGGATGGGTCGTCCAACCCGAAACCGGCGTTGAGGAAGCCGAACGCCGGGACCTTGGCTTCGGACAACGCTCGGGTAATCGCACGCACGACGTCGAGCCGCGACACGCCCGGCGGCAGCGGGCCGTGGGCGGGAACATCGTCGAAGGTGAATGCGATTACCGGCGCCGCCGGCTTGGCCACCCGCGCATGCCGCGCGTACGCAGGCGACGCAGCTAGGGCCGCCAGAACGATCGCATGAAAGAGTGCGCGAAGCCGGTTCATCCTGCGCAGACCTGCATCACCTGTGCGGCGTCGATCGACCCGGCCGATACACCACTGCGGGCGATGGTCATCATGTCGATCGTCCTCTGCCTCGGCCTTGTTGTTAGCGATACCAGTGCCGCGGCTGCGGGGCGGTGTCAACGTGGTTGCCAATCGAACGGTGCGCTGCTAGGGGCAGCGTTCACACGGCGCGGACGCAACGTTCGCGGCCGCATTAGCTATTGACCGGAGTGATTGGGTTTTATGCAGATCGTCGTCCGCGACAACAATGTCGACCAGGCTCTTCGTGCGCTCAAGAAGAAGCTGCAGCGCGAAGGCGTGTATCGCGAGATGAAGCTGCGCCGTCACTATGAGAAGCCGTCGGAAAAGCGTGCGCGCGAGCGTGCCGCCGCCGTGCGCCGCGCCCGCAAGCTCGAGCGCAAGCGCGCCGAGCGCGACGGGGCGCGGTAAGACCGCATTTTCGCGCGTGTCCGCCCGCGACGACTAGGTCGTGGGCGTGACCTTTGCGACGTTTCAAACCGGTGACGGCCGGCCCGGCACCACAGCTTCAGGTGCCTCGATGTCGACCGTCACCGCCGTTCCGCTGCAGCCCGTCAAGCGCAGCTATCTCGTCTATCTGTGGGTCGGCATCGCGCTCGCCTGTATCGCCGCCTTCGCGCTGGCGCGGCAGGGCGACGATTTCCTGACCCGCAACGCCCGCGCTCGCGGGGTGGTCACCACGGCATCGGGCCTGCAGTACAAGGTGCTGCAGCCCGGCGCACCGGGTGCGCCCAAGCCGACCGACGCCGACGTCGCGCTCATCAACTATGAAGGCAAGCTGCTCAACGGCACCACCTTCGACAAGTCGCAGCAGCCGACGCCGATGCCCGTTGCGGGCGTAGTTCCCGGCTTCTCCGAAGCGCTGAAACTGATGCCCAAGGGCGCCAAGTACCGCGTCTGGATCAAGCCCGCGCTCGGCTACGGCGCCGAGGCGAAGGGACCGATCCCCGCCAACTCGACCTTGGTCTTCGACATCGAGCTGATCGACTTCCTGCCTGAGGCGGTGGTGCGCCAGATGCAGGCACAGGCGCAGCAGGGCGGGATGCCGGGTGCGATGCCGCCAGGTGCGCTTCCGCCCGGGGCGGCCGTACCAGGCGGTCGCTGATCGGTCGATCTTCGCGGAATTCATGGGACAAGCCGGCGCTGCGCTCAGCGCCGGCTTTTTTCGTGTAGTCGCTCTTCCCGCAGGGCGATTCGAGCGAGCCTCAGCCGAGCAGGCATTCGCACCGCGTCCGCCGCGGCGATCACAGAGCCTGTCGAAGGGCACGTATCGGGAGCGTCTCGCCTGCGCTGTCGCACCATTCGGGTGGATGACCACGAACCGAAACATGGTCAGCCGACCTCATGGCTCACCGCTCTGAGGTCTTGCCGGGGACCGGCGCCCACGCATCGCGGCGCGGCTGATGTACGCCAGACAAAAAAATAGCGGCCCGAAGGCCGCTATTTCCTAGCCGAAGCTATAGGTCAGCTTAGTTGCTGTCCGCGTTGTCATCGCTGTCGGCAACGACGACGATGCCCGCGACCACGGCAGCTGCCGCGACCAGAGCGATGATGATGCCGCCGCCGGCGAGCTCGTTCTTCTTGCTCGAAGCCGAGCCGGTGCGGACCGACTTGGCGACCGACAGGCTGGCTGCCGGGTTGGCCGGAGCTGCAACCGCCGGAGCGACCGCCATCGTGGCGGCAGCGGCGGCCATGAGATACTTCCCAAGACGCATAATGAACTCCCTCTTGTGCTCGTCACTCGTTGCCATGCCAGAGATAGGTCAGCAGGACAACCGCTTACCGGTCACGTCGAAGAATTCGCTCGCGACCGTTGCGGCGATGCAACATGGCACCGCCGCCGCCTGCCATAGCATGATCGACCGGGCTGTGAAGCCCATTCCTACCGTCGCCAAAAGCAGCTGGCGGCATTGATCAGCCAGTTTGCACCGTCCAGCGTTCAGTTCCTTCAAGCCCCAAGGCAGTCAGGCGGCCGGTGTCATATGCACCGGTGTCTACGCCGATGCGGTGCGGCTGTACGTCGAGATCTTGGCTTATGGTGTGACCGTGCACCACGATCTTTTCCATCGGGCGATCATGATTGAGGAAAGGATTGCGAATCCAGCGAAGATCCGACGGTCGCTGCATGTCGAGTTCGGTACCGGGGCGGATGCCGGCGTGGACGAAGACATAATCGCCGATCACGACCATATCCTCGAAGCGACCGAGGAACGCCTGATGCGCCTCGGGTACCTTGTCGCACATCGCCGCATGAAGTTCTTCATAGTCCATGCGATCATAGTCCGCCGCCGCCACGCCGTAGCTCATGATCGTCTCTCGCCCGCCGATTCGGCAGAACATGCGGAGCGCCTTGGGTTCCCCTTTGAGCGATTCGAGGAAAACCTCCTCATGATTGCCGAGCAGGAAATGCGTGTCGGGTCTCGCGGCCGCAAGATGGTATAACCGCTCGATCACCGCCGCCGATGCCGGTCCGCGATCGACGAGGTCGCCGAGGAAGATGAGGATGGTACGCGCCGGGCCGCGGGCGGCGTTATCCGCGTCGATTCGCGCCAAAAGATCGTCGAGCAGATCGGCGCAGCCGTGGACGTCGCCCACGGCATAGACGCGTTCACCGGGCGGAATCGCGGCAGCGGGCGGTGCCGACGCACGGCGCGCCTTGAGCAGCTTCTTGAGCATGGAATCCTGTCGATCGAGACGGACCGGCCTTAGTCCGCCCGCTGACTGGCGGCAACACCCTGAACCTGCGCTGAAACCCTTCAGCTGGCGAGCCGCAGTGCCTCCGTGGCGAAGGACGGTGCGGGCTGGTCGGGCCAGATGCCCCGAGTATCCAGGACGAGCTTGTCCCGCCGCTCCTCGAGCGGCACCGAGCGGAAGATGTCGTGGTCGACCAGCACGATCATGATCGGGCACGTCTCGATCGCATGGTCGATATCGATCAGCGTGGCGCCGGTGTCGTCGAAAGCCGTCGGCAGTTCGGTCGCGTAGGGCTCGACGATACGCACGCGGTCGCCGAAGCGGGTGGCGAGGGCCTGTGCGACCTTCAATGCCGGACTCTCGCGGAAGTCGTCGATGTTCGCCTTGAACGCAAGGCCCAGGCAGGCGACCGGCGCGCCCGGACGCGCTTCGATCAGTTCGGCGGCACGGGCGACGACGTGATCGGTCTTGCCGTCGTTGACCAGGCGCGCGGTGCGGATGAGCGGCGTGTGGTCCGGATCGGCGTGAACCAGGAACCACGGATCGACCGCGATGCAATGGCCGCCGACGCCGGGTCCGGGCTGGAGGATGTTAACCCGCGGGTGGCGGTTGGCGAGGCGGATGACCTCCCACACGTCGACCCCCATCGTATCGGCGACGAGGCTGAGCTCGTTGGCGAAGGCGATGTTGACGTCGCGGAAGGCGTTCTCGGTCAATTTCGTCATCTCGGCGGCACGCGCCGTGGTGGTGACGCAGGCGCCGCGCACGAATCGGCGATAGAAGGCGAGCGCCTTGCGCGCGCAACGCGGCGTGATGCCGCCGATGACGCGGTCGTTGTCGATGAGTTCGACGAGGATGCGGCCGGGCAGCACCCGTTCCGGGCAGTAAGCGATGGCGATGTCGGCGGCGCCGTCGCGTTCGCGGCTACCCGGCCGTCCGGGCACGCGCAGGTCCGGGCGCAGCTGCGCGAGCAGGTCGCGGACCTTTTCGGTCGTGCCGACAGGCGAGGTCGATTCGAGGATCACCGTATCCCCCGCCTTCAGCACGGCGGCGATCGTCGTTGCCGCCTGCAACACATAGCCGATGTTGGGGGCGTGATCGTCCGCGAAGGGTGTCGGCACGGCGATGACGAAGACGTCGGCAGGCGCGATCTGCGTCGAGGCGCGCAGGCTGCCGCGCGCGACGACACCCGAGACGAGGCCGTCGAGGTCGACCTCCTCGATATGCACGCGGCCGGAATTGACCGTCTCGACGACCGCGGGCGTGACGTCGACGCCCAGCACCTGCGCCCCCGTGCGGGCGATCACCGCCGCCGTGGGCAGGCCGATGTAGCCGAGCCCGAGAACGGCGACCTTCAGCTCAGAGTCCGAAATCATCGGCGACGATCCTTGCGATCCGAGTGCTCGCATGGCCGTCCCCGAACGGGTTATGGGCTCGGGCCATTGCGGAATAGGCGGCCTTGTCGTCGAGAAGCGTGAAAACTTCGGAAACGATGCGCTCCTCGTCCGTGCCGATCAGCCGCGCGGTACCGGCCGCGACGCCCTCGGGGCGCTCGGTCGTGTCGCGCATCACGAGGACGGGCTTGCCGAGCGCGGGCGCTTCTTCCTGCACGCCGCCCGAATCGGTGAGGGCGAGGTCGCACAGCGCGAGCGCGCGGATGAAATGGGGGTAGTCGAGCGGCGCGATCCGCGCGACGTTGTCGGCATCGCCGAGGATGCGGTCCATCACCGCGCCGACGTTGGGATTGGGATGCATCGGGAAGAGGATGGCGACGTCGTCGCGTGCGGCGATCCGCGCGATCGCTCGGGCGATCGCCGCCATGCCCTCACCGAAGTTCTCGCGGCGATGCGTGGTGACGAGAATGACGCGCCGACCGGCGAACCGCCCGGCGAGCGCGTCGAGGTCCGCGGCCAGCGTCGGGGCTTCCGCGATCCGAGCACGCGTCCAATGCAGCGCGTCGATCACGG
>JBKBTU010000123.1:0-7737 GCA_046290715.1 Sphingomonas sp.
GCAATCAGATCCTGATCGAGATCGCCGACGACGGCCGCGGCATCGACGTCGATCGGCTCGTCGCCAAGGCGCGTGTCCAGAAGCTGATCCGCGAGGCCGACGTGGCCACGATGGACATGGCTGCGAAACTCGACCTCATCTTCCACGCCGGCCTGTCGAGCCGCGACACCGTCACCGCGATCTCCGGCCGGGGCGTCGGCATGGACGTCGTGCGCGCCAACATCGAGCATATTGGCGGCCGCATCCACCTCGCCAACCAGCCCGGCAAGGGCCTGGCGATCACCATCTACGTGCCGCTGACGCTGTCGATCATGTCGACGATCGTCGTCGGCGTCGGCGATCAGCGTTTCGCGATCGCGCGCCAGTCGGTGGACGAGATCCTGCGCGTGCGCGGCGAGTCGGTGCGGATCGACATGGTCGGCGATGCCCAGGTCGCGACCGTCCGCGGCCGCCGGCTGCCGCTGGTGTCGCTGGGGCGGTTGCTGCGGATCGGCGACGGCGACGAGCGGACGCTCGCAATCGTATCGACCCGCGACGGCGACTATGCGCTGGCGATCGACCACGTCATCGACACCGAGGAACTCGTCGTCAAACCCGCCGCCCCCGCGGTGATGGCGACCGGCGTTTACGCCGGGCAGACGCTGCCCGATTCGGGCCTGCCGATGCTGCTGCTCGACGGTTCGGGGATCGCCACGATGGCGGGGCTGCGTTTCCATCGCGGCACGGTCGCCGAGGACGAGGCCGCCGCGAGCGTTCCCGACGAGGGCGTTCCGGCGCTGATGTTCGAGGATCTCGACGGCCAGCGGCGCGTGCTGCCGCTCGCCGCCATCGATCGCGTCGAGCCGGTCGCCACCGACGCGATCCGCTTCACCGCGGGGCAGATGCGCCTCGCCATCGGTGGCAAACTCGTGCCGCTCCATTCCGCCGCGGCGATCGGCGATCGCCTCGAGGTGCCGGTGCTCCGCCTGACCGACGGGACCAGCGAGATCGCCTATGCGATCCACGAGCCCGTCGAGATCGTCCAGCTGCCCTCCGCAATCGCGCCCGCGCGGGTGCCGGGGCCGGTGGCCGGCGTGGTGATGATCGAGGGGGAACAGGTCGAAGTGCTGGACGCCCACGCCCTGTTCGCGGGTGATCTGCCGGCGGGCGGGACCAGCCGCCTGTGCTGGCTGCAGGCGGATGGCAGCGGCTGGATGGAAACCTTCCTGCGGCCGATGCTGGAGGCGTCGGGCTATCGCTGCGTGACGCAGCTGCCGCCGGACACCGCCGCCGATATCGCGCTGGTCATGGATGGCGCGCCCGTCGCGCCCGAGGCGGCGCGCAACGTCGTCCGGTTGCGCCGCGAAGTCGCGGCCACCGCAGGTGCCGGCAGCATCTACCGCTACGATCGCGTCGCCCTGCTCGACGCGCTGGCGCAAGCGGTGGGAGGCCGCTGATGGAGTTGTTCCTGATCGCCCATATCGCCGGGCGCGGCGTCGCGATCGAGACCGCACAGGTCGATTCGGTCGTCGATATCGCGGAGGTGATCGCGGTGCCGCGCACCGACGCCGCGATCCGCGGCCTGGTCGCGCTGCGCAGCCGGGTGGTGACGGTGATCGACACCGGTACCGCACTTGGACTCGAACCGTCGCCCGACACCGCGCGTCGCGCGGTCATCACCCGCGTCGACGGGCATCATTATGCGATCCTGGTCGACTCGCTCGAGGACGTCGCGCTGTTCGAGCGACAGCCGCTGTCGTCCGGCCTGGCGCTGGATCGCGGCTGGGCCGCTGTCGGTGTCGGGCTGGTCGAGCGCGAGGGCGAGCCGATGCTGGTCGTCGACCTCGCGCAGCTGGTGCCGCAACCCGCGCTCGCCGCTTAACGCCACGCTTACGCTTCGACGCTATCACCAAGCTCAGGCGATTACCCGCCCGTCAAGAAGGCCCATTCATGAAGACCTGCCTCGTCGTCGACGATTCGAAGGTGATCCGCAAGGTCGCCCGCCACATCCTGGAGACGCTGGACTTCACCGTCTCGGAAGCGTGCGACGGTCGCGAGGCGCTCGATGCCTGCCTGGCCTCGCCGCCCGACGTCATCCTGCTCGACTGGAACATGCCGGTGATGAGCGGCATGGATTTCCTGCGGGCGCTGCGTGATTCGGACATCGCCTCGCGCCCCAAGGTGGTGTTCTGCACGACGGAAAACGGCATGGCCTACATCCGCGCCGCGATCGAGGCGGGGGCGGACGAATATGTGATGAAGCCGTTCGACCGCGACACGCTCGAATCGAAGCTCCAGATCGTCGGCATGGCCTGATCCGCGGAGACGCCCGGTGGCGGCCTCACTCCCATCCTTGGTGCCGTCCCATGCGATGACGCCGCGCATCCTGATCGTCGACGATTCGGCGGTCGCGCGCGCCGTCATGGAACGGATCATCGCGGCGACCGGCCGCTTTGCGGTCGCGGCGAGCGTCAGCACCGCGGCGGCGGCGTTGGCGTTCCTGGCACGGGAGCGCGTGGATTTCGTCCTGCTCGACGTGCAGATGCCTGGCGTGGACGGACTGACCGCGCTGCCGGACCTGATCGCCGCGGGCGCGGGCGCGCGCGTGCTGATAGTATCCGGACAGGCGAGCGAGGGTGCCGCGACGACGGTCCAGGCGCTGGCGCTTGGCGCCGCGGACACGCTGCTGAAACCGGCGAGCGGCGAGCGGATGGGGCTGTTCGGCGAGGCGCTGATCGACAAGCTCGACCGGCTGAGCGACCCGGACGAGATGCTGCCGCCACCGACGCCGATGGTCGAGGGCGCCGAGCGCCGGTCGACGCCGCGTCCGGTCGCTGCCGGCGATGCCTATGACGTCGTGGCGATCGGCGCGTCGACGGGCGGCATCCATGCCCTCAGCCTGCTGTTGCGGGCGATCCCGGCGGAGTTTCGCGCACCGATCCTCATCACGCAGCATCTGCCGGCATCGTTCATGCCCTATTTCGCGGCGCAGCTGGCGGTGATCGCCGGCCGCCCGTGCGAGGTCGCGGCCGACCGCCTCCGGCTGCGGCCCGGCCGGATCGTCGTCGCTCCGGGCGATGCCCATATGCGATGCGTGCCGCTGGCGGACGGATCCACCGCGATCCGCCTGAGCAGTGAGCCCAGCGCCAGCGGCTGCATGCCGTCGGTCGACCCGATGTTCGCCTCCATGGCGAGCGTGTTCGGCGCGCGGATGATGGCGATCGTGCTGAGCGGCATGGGCCGCGACGGTGCGGAGGGGGCGCGACAGGTACATCGCGCCGGAGGATATGTGGTGGTGCAGGATCAGGAGAGTTCGGTGATCTGGGGCATGCCGCGGGCGGTCGCCGAGGGCGGCTATGCGGACGCGGTGCTGCCGCCGGACGCGATCGGCCGGCTCGTCGCGGAACGGGCGCGACCATGACCGGCGCGCATGCCGTCTCGCAGGTGGCGCTCAACGTCTTCGGCGCGCTGCTCGAGGCGCGGACCGGGCAGCAGATCGCCAGCTATCGATCGTGGCGCATCGACACGGCGTTGAAGCCGCTGCTGCGCGAGCGTGGGATCGACACGCTCGAGCAGCTCGTCGCGCTGCTGCTCGACGGTCAGGACGCCGGTATCGGCGACCAGATCGTCGATGCACTGGTCAACCAGGAAACCTCCTTCTTCCGCGACGCCGCCGTCTTCGACCTGGTGGTCGAGGCGGTGGCCGCTGCCGAGGGCGAGGGCCGACGTGCGCGGATCTGGTGCGCGGGCTGTTCGACCGGGCAGGAGCCGCTGTCGCTCGCGATGCTGTTCGCCGAGCGTGCCGAGGGCGGCCGGCCGATGCCCGAGATCGTCGCGACCGACGTATCGGAGGCGGCCGTGACGCGCGCGCGCGCCGGGCGCTACAGCCAGTTCGAAATCCAGCGGGGACTGCCGATCCGGCGGATGATGCGCTGGTTCGAGGCGGACGGTGCCGACTGGGTCGCGAGGCCCGAACTGACGCGACTGGTCGCGGTGCGTCGCCACAACCTCGTCGCGGACCGGCCACCCGCGGGGCAATTCGACGTGGTCCTGTGCCGCAACGTGCTGCTCTACCTGTCCGGCAAGACCAAGACGAGCGTCTTCGAGCGCTTCGCCGGCGCGATGCGGCCGGGCGGCACGTTGGTGCTCGGTGCGGGCGAGACGGTGATCGGCCAGACGACGCTGTTCGCTCCGAGCCGCAATCTGCGCGGCTTCTACGAGCGCAGCGCCGCCGTGCAGCCGCGTGGACGCGCCGCCGCCTGACGCCTCTTACGCGGGCGACCATGGTTCGCTAAGACCGGATCATGACCATCCTCGACACGCCCTCGCCGAACTTCGACGAGCGGATGCTGCCGATCAGCATGATCGTGCTCCACTACACCGGGATGCAAGACGGCCCGTCCGCGCTCGCCCGGCTGCGCGATCCGGAGGCCAAGGTGTCGGCGCATTATCTGGTCGAGGAGGACGGCACCGTGTGCCGGCTGGTGGCGGAGGACAAGCGCGCCTGGCATGCCGGTCGCTCGCACTGGCGCGGCGTCACCGACGTCAACTCGGCGAGCGTCGGGATCGAGATCGTCAACCCCGGCCATGAATGGGGCTATCGTCCGTTCACCGACGAGCAGATCGACGCGCTCGTGCCGCTGGTCGCCGCGATCAAGGAACGCCACGGCATCACCCGCGGCAACGTCGTCGGCCATTCGGACGTCGCACCGACGCGCAAGCGCGATCCGGGCGAGCTGTTCCCCTGGGCGCGCCTCGCCAAGCTGCGCCTGGCGCTGCCGCGACCGACGCGCAACCTGATGGACCCGCTGTGGACGCAGGGGGGCTTCCTGCTCGCGCTCGAGCGGTTCGGCTATGACGTCGTCGAGCCGATGGCGGCGATCATGGCGTTCCAGCGCCGCTTCCGTCCCGAACTGATCGACGGGGAGGTGGACGCCGAATGCCGCATGATCCTGCTCGCGTTGCTGCTTCCCAAACCGCAGGGGGACGAATAAGGGGAGGGCGCCAGAGGGTCGGGCGGCCGCGGGTACCTTCGGGTGCGCGAGGAAAGTCCGGGCTCCGCGAAACGACGGTGCCGGGTAACGCCCGGCGGGGGCGACCCCAGGGACAGTGCCACAGAGAGCAGACGGCGACGGTTTCGACCACGCCACGGTGAAAGGGTGCGGTAAGAGCGCACCGCGCGACCGGTAACGGAAGCGGCACGGCAAACCCCACCGGGAGCAAGACCGAATAGGGGCGGCGCATGGGCTTCGTTTCAGCTCGTCGCCCGGGTTGGTTGCTGGAGACGGCGCGCAAGCGTCGTCGTAGAGGAATGGTCGCCCATTTCCCGCAAGGGAAAGGACAGAACCCGGCTTATAGACCCTCTGGCATTTCCCCGCGGCTTGACCCAGGATAGTCCGATGGGGGGAACCGACATGCGGACGATGGTGATGGCGCTGGCGCTGGGTGGAGCGGCGGCCTGCGAAGGAGCTTATGCGCAGCAGGCCGCGAAGCCCACCGTCCAGCAGGCGTTCGAGGCCGCCGAAAAGCTGTCGGCAGGACCCGACAAGGCGGGAGCGCTCGCCGCGTGGCAGGCGCTCGAACCCCGCGTGGCGGCCAAACCGCGCAGCCACGGCATCGTGCTCGTCCGCAAGAGCGCGGCGCTGATCGCGCTCGACCGCCGCGACGAGGCGGCGGCGGCCGCGCGGGAGGGACTCGCGCTGCTCCCGGCGGCGGACGCGACGCTGCGCGAGGATCGCTTCACCGCCTATCTCAACCTCGCCGGGATCGCGCACGGCAGCACCGATTACGCGAGCGCCGCCGATGCCTATCGTCGCGCCGAACAGGAGGCGGACGGGCCGGCCGAAAAGCTCGGCGCACTGCGCGGATTGATCCAGACGGCGACGTTCACCGACCCTGCCGCAGCGACCGCGGCATCGGCGCGGGCGGATGCGGTGATCGCCGCCAACCGGGTGGACAATGCGCTCCTCGCCGACTTCGCCTCCGCGCGCGCAATCCTGGCGCTCAACACCGGCGATCTGCCGCGAGCGACCACCGAGGCCAAGGCGGCGGTCAAGCTGCTCGGCGGGCTGACCAACAAGACCGACCTGCATGACGTCGCCGCGCGATCCAACGTCGCGCTCGCGCTGCTGCTCGCGGGGCGCAAGGACGATGCGCGCGAATATATGGCGATGACCGGGGCGGGTCGGGTGCCGTCGGGCAATTTCGACATCGGCGCGGCGATGACCCCGCCCGATTGCGGCGGCGAGGCGGGGTTGAAACCGGACGACATGGCGGTCGTGCAATTCTCCGTGGCGGACGACGGCAGCGTGCTGATCGCGGAGCCGATCTATGCCGCCGGCGGCAGCGCGGTGGCGCTCGCCTTCGCACGCGCGGTGCGGCAATGGTCGTGGAGTCGCGAGCAGGTGGCGGCGATGCCCAAGTTCCTGCGCTACAACACCCGCGTCGAACTGCGGTGCAACACGGCGTTCGCCCGTCCCTCGATCTCCGATGGATTGATGGACCGGCTGACGGCCTGGTCCGCCGATCGCGGCATGCCGGTGCCCGACGCGCCGGAAAATCCGGCGCAGGCGCTTGCCGGACAACGCGCTGCCCTGGCCGCGGCCGGTAGCGGCCCTGCGGCGCTGCCAGCGCTCGTCGCGCTGATCCGCTCTCCGGTGGTGCCGCGCGAGGAAAAGGCCGCGTTCGCCGCCACTGCGCTGCAGCTGGCGCAGGCCGGCAAGGCGCCCGCGGCGGCGCAGCTCGCGCTCGACCTCGAGGCGCGGACGAACGCCGCCGCCGACATCTGGCGGCCGGCCGTGTTCCGGCGCACCGTCGCTCCGCTGCTCGACCAGGCGCCCTACGCTGCCGATCCGCAGTCGCGCGCCGCGGTCCGGCTGCTGCTCGCCGATCAGGAACGTAGCGGCAGCGACCGCAGGGCGGCGCTGCTCGACCAGGTGGTCGCCGACACTGCGCTGCCGGCGAACGATCCGCTGCGCACGGGCGCGCTCATCCGCTTGGCTTCGCTCGCCCAGCAACGCGGCGACGAAGCGGCGGCGCAAGCGGCGTTCGCCAAGTCCGGCCTGACCGCGAGCCAGTGCGCGCTCGTCGGCGACGCGCCCAAGATGGTGCGCGTCGGCGGCACTTTCCCGCAGGAGGCGATGTCCTGGGGCTTTGAGGGTTGGACGCGCGTCCAGTTCGACATCGCCGCCAACGGCAAGGTGCTCCAGCCGCGGGCGATCGTCTCCTATCCTCCGTTCATCTTCACCAAGGCGGGGGCCGAGACCTTCGCGACCGCGACCTTTGCGAAGACCTATCGCCCCGACGGCGCGTTGGGGTGCGGGGCGGAGGTCCGCAACGTGCGTTTCATGCTGCCGCATTGATCGCGGCGAGGTTGCTCCGCGCCGCATAGCGCTTATGTGGGCGGCGATGGCGCGCAGTACGTCCCGTTCGAACGACTGGGGGTTTCCCCGCTGGCGCGGCTATGGCTCGGCGCGCGAGGCGACGACCGTGCGCCTGTGCGACCGGCACGGGTGCGAGGCGCCGGGTAATTGCCCCGCGCCCAAATCCCCCAACAGCCCCGACCGCTGGTATTTCTGCGAGGCGCATGCCGCCGAGTACAATCGCGGCTGGAACTACTTCGAGGGCCTTTCGGCCGAGGAGGCCGCGGCGCGCGAGCAGTCGGAAAGCCGCACCGCTTCGGGCTATGCCAACGCCAGCCATTACGCCTGGGGCGGTCCCGGCGACGGCACCCGCTCGCGCGACGAATTGCGCGCGCTC
>JBKBTU010000124.1:0-2802 GCA_046290715.1 Sphingomonas sp.
AGCGCAGCGAGGATCGCGCGTTGCGCGCCGAGGAGGCTGCGCTCGCCAAGCGGCGCCGCGCGATGGAACAGGCGCACCGCGACGCCCGCGCCGCGCTCGAGGCCGAGCGCGATTCCGCCGCGGAGGCCTATGACGCGGCGCTGCGGCGCTGGCGCGGCTGACGATCGGGTCGCCTCGCCGCGCCGACTCGAGGGAACATCGGCCGGCATGCCCGGGTTTGACCGGACTGAAAGGATAACAGTCCATGTCGCATATCCCCAATTCGGCGATGAAGCATGCCGGTCCCTCCCACGCCCATGGCTCCGAGGCCCAAGGGACAGACACGTCGGGCGCACCGGCACGCCGGTCGCGCCGAGCGGATGCGGGCGGCGAGGGGATCGGGGTCGGCACCTGGGTGGCGATCGGCGGTACGCTGCTCGCCGGCGCCGCGGCGGCGATCGCCGTGCCGTTGCTACGCGCCCGTCGTCAGCCCGTTCCCTCCCGCCGCGGCCGCAAGGCGACGGTGCGCAAGGGGAAAGCCCGCAAGGCCTGAGGTCGCCCGTCCCCGGACGCTACGGCGGCGGCCGGGGACAACACCCGTTCTGGCGGTTTTGGTGACCATCGCCGCAAATGCTGTTAAGCATGCCGCGGACGACGGGGTGGCATGACTTTTCGTACGGGGTTTCATCGACAGACGTTCGGCTGCGGCGTGCAGCGACGCTGGGTCTTGCAATGGAGTGCGGGGACCGGGAGCGCGCCCGCGTGACCGACAGCGCGCGCTTCGAACGGCTGACCCGACGACATCGCGAATGCCTGCGCGGCGTTCGCGACCTCAAGGGTTCGAAGGAGATCGCCGACGATCTCGGCATCGAGAAATCCACCGTCGACAGCTATCTTACCGAGGCGGTCAAGCTGATCGGCGCGCGCAATCGCCGCGACGCCGCGCTGCGATGGGCCGAGTACGAAGCCGCGCAAGCGAACGTAAGTGCCTCGAATAACGAGGAAAAAAGCGAATTGCCCACCCCCGATAAAATCGGGGGGCATTCTGCACGGCTAGTCGAACCGGCCGCGCCGCCGCCATTGCCGTCGGTGCCGGACGAGGTGATCGTCGGGGCACCGGGGGTTTCCGGGGAGCTGCCGTTCAGGCGGGGCTCCTCGGGAATCCGGATGCCCTTCCGGCGGAAGGGCCAACGCGGCAACGACCTTTCGGTCGGCGACCGGTTGATCTGGATCCAGGCCATCACGCTCGGCATCGCCATCGCATTCGGCATGCTGATGACCGGCCTCCAGGTGCTGACCGGGCTGATCGAGACGATTGCCGGACGCCTTTCCTGATCTCCAGCGCGAGCACCCGGTGCCGGGTGGAAAGGTGGCCATGATGTCGAACGCAAGCTCCACGTACGCAAGTTCCCAGGCCGCGGCCGAGGCCGTCGCGCAGCTGCTGTGGCGGCTCGAGACGCAGCTCGACGAGGCCTTCGCCACCGGCGGCGAACTGCTCGCCGCGCTGCCGCGGGCGCGGCATGCCGCAGCGCTGCCGGCGATCGCCGGCCAGCAGGCCTTCGAAGTGTTCGGCCAGGCGATCCTCGCGATCGGCGCCGCGCGCGGTCATACCGTCGCCGGCCATCGCGTGATCGAAAAACTGGGCCGCCAGATCGGGTTCGAGACGAGCTTCGGCGATGAATTGCCGAAGCCCGAATTCGCCCCGACGGGTGCCGACGGCAGTCACTTGCGCGTCGCCGCCTAGGTGTCATGGCTTGGCCGTCAGACTGCTTCTTTGACCGGTTCGGTGTGCACGGCCAGGCCATGACCCACATTCTTCTCTTCAATGCGCTCCTGCTGGCCTGTTGCGGCTATGCCGCCTGGGCCGGGGGAGCGCCCGAGCGCTGGACCGCACTGGTCTTCTTCCTCGGCGCGATGGCGACCTCGAACCTGCCGTTCGTCCAGTACAGCAGCTATCATTCGGTGTTCTGGCTGCTGCTCGCCGTCGATGCGGCGATGCTGGTCGGACTGATCGGCATCGCGCTGCGGGCGGATCGCTACTGGCCGCTGTACGTCACGTCGCTGCACCTCATCACCCTGGCGATCCACGGCGTGAAGGCGTTCCAGCCCGGTCTCGTGCCATGGATGTATGCGGGCGCGAGCAGCAAGATCGCCTATCCGATGCTCGTGCTGCTCGCGATCGGCGCGCTGCGTCACCGCCGCCGGCTCGCCTCCTTCGGCAGCGATCGCGACTGGTCGCCGCTGCACAAACCGGATTTCGAACGATCATGAGTGCCGATATCCGCCTGCTCCGCTGGCATGATCGCGACCGCGAGGATTACGAGCGGCTCGTCACCGCGCTGGACAAAGTGCGGACGGCGGCCGCGCGCGGGCGCGGCGAGATCGTCGCATCGGTGCCGACCGGCCCGGAGGAGCCCGACGACGTCGACCGGGCGCGGGTGCTTCTGGCGCAGCGCCGCGCGCGCGATATCGCTGCCGGGGGGCTGGCGGACATGTTCGGCGAGCCGGGCTGGGATATCCTGCTCAACCTCTTCGTCGCCTTCGAGGAAGGGCAGCCGATGGACGCGGCGGCGATCGGCGCGGCGATCGGCGTGCGCCCGGCGGTGCTGATGCGGTGGCTTGCCGTGCTCTCCGAGCGGGGACTGATCCGATCGATCGAGCCGCAGACGGACGGCGCCATGACGCTGACCCCGGAAGGAACCGCGCTGGTGTTGCGCTGTGTCGGCAGCGTCTGACGGCGCACCGAGTGCCGTTCAAGCGGGGCCGACCAGCCGCTCCGCCTCGTCGCGCAACATCTCCACGCCCTGGCAGATATGCAGTCCG
>JBKBTU010000124.1:2966-7709 GCA_046290715.1 Sphingomonas sp.
CCCAAGCGGAGCAAAGCGGGCGACGGTACGTTCATCGAAGCGGCGGCCGTTGCGACATCGTAACCGTCGCACAGATCAAAAGGTCGATCGGACAGGAGAGCGATGATGGCGGACGAAGCGGGCGAGCAGGGTGCCGGTGCGGCAGCCGGGATGGGCGACGCGATGCGCGATGCGGCCAGCCGCGCGCGCGACAGCTTTTCGGAACATGTGATGGATCCGGCCCGCCGTGCCGGCGAAGCGATGCGCGCATCGGGCCAGAAGGTGGCGGACGGCAGCGCGACGATCGGGCTCAAGATCATCGAGCAGGCCGAGCAGAATTCGCATCAGGCCTTTCAGGCGATGCGCGAGGCGGCACAGGCCAAGGACTTGGGCGAGGTGATGCGTATCCAGGGCGAATATCTGCGCGAACAGGGTCAGCGGTCGCTCAACCAAGCGCGCGAGATCGGCGAACTCATCGCCCAGTTCGGCCGCGACGCGGTGTCTCCGCTGCGGCCGGGCGGCGGCGACAGCTAGAGCGCGAAAACGTCACGTTGATCAGCACCCACCGTTCGCCCTGAGCCTGTCGAAGGGCCTGGGTCTCACCTGTGCTTCGACAGGCTCAGCACGAGCGGGTTCTATTTGCTGTCATCGAGTTCTGGGCCGGATCGACATTCGATCCTCCCCTGGGCGGGGGAAGATGGAGAGTATCCCTGATCGCGAATGTCGATCGGTCCTAGGCCGCGTTGCCCGGCGCTTGCCGTCCCGACATCGTCCGGGCCAGCACGATCAGGTCGTGCGCGGCCCCGTCGCTGCCCCGGACGTGGTCGGCAAGCAGCGCTTCGCGAGCGAAGCCCAGGCGCTCGAACAGCGCGATCGAGGCGGCCTGATCGGGCGTCATCGTCGCGGTGAGCTTGGCGAGGCCGTGCGCATAGGCGATGGCGAGCAAGGCTTCGAGCAGATCCCCGCCCAGGCCCGCGCCGCGCCGGTCCGGCGCGACCAGCAGCCGAATCTCGCCGACGTGCCCGCTCCAGCCGAGCGGATCGCGCACCAGCGCACCGGTTGCGACGATGCGCTCCCCGTCCTCGGCGACGAGGCTGTCGATCCAGCCTTCCGCGACCGCCTGCTGCCATGCATCGATCACCCGCGGATGGCGCAGGTCGCGGCCGAGGAAGAGCAGGTCGTGCTCAGGCAGAGTCGCGGCAAAGGCGAGCATCGCCGCATCGTCGGTCGGGCGGAAGCGGCGGATCGTATGGCTCATGCGGAGCTCCTACCTCGAATGCCGCGGACCATCGGCGGCGCGGCGCGGGGCGTCAAGCGGGGCCATCAGCTGGGACGCGGCGCTCCGCTCGGCGTCACCGGCTGCGGACCGTTCGGCGTCGCTTCGAGCGACGAATCGCCGCCGAGTACGCGGTAGAGCGTCACGCGGTTGGTAGCCCCCGTCAGCGTCGTCGCGATCAGCGTGCGCTGTGCGGTGTAGAGCGAGCGCTGCGCATCGAGGCTGGAGAGGAAGGTGTCGATGCCACCCTGATAGCGCGCGTTGACGAGGCGCAGCGTATCGGCAGCCGCGGCCTGGAAGTTGGTCTGCGCGCGCAACTGCGCGGCGAGCGTACCCTGACGGGCGAGCGCGTCGGCGGTTTCCTGGAAGGCGGTCTGGATCGTCTTTTCGTAGGTGGCGAGCGCCGCGTCGCGCTGCGCCTCGGTATAGCGGACGTTGTTGCGCCCCGCGCCGGCCTGGAAGATCGGGTAGCTGACCGACGGCGCCACCGAATAGTTGAACGCACCCCCCGAGAAGAGCGACGACAGCGCCGTGCTGGCGAAACCGACGAGCCCGGTCAGCGAGATGCGCGGGAACAGCGCCGCACGCGCCGCACCGATCTCCGCATTATATGCGCGCAACTCATATTCCGCCTGCACCACGTCGGGGCGCCGCAGCAGCACGCCGCTGTCGAGGCCCGCCGGCAGCGTCGCGATCGTCGCCTGCGCCTCGTCGATCGAGGCGGGGAGCAGGGTCGGGTCGATCGGTGCGCCGACCAGCAGTTGCAGCGCGTTGACGTCCTGCGCTACCAACGTCGTCTGTTCGGCGAGGTCGGCGTTGGCGGTTTCGAGGATCTGTTCGGCCTGGCGCAGGTCGGTGCGCGCGCTGATCCCGCCCTCCAGCCGGGCGCGGGTGAGGCGGACGCTCACCTGCGCACTGGTCGCGGTATCCTGCGCCACCTTGAGCAGGCTGCGGTCCGCGGCATAGTTGAGCCAGGCGGTGGCGACGTCGCCGACCAGCGTCAGCCGCGTCGCCCGCGCGCCCGCCTCGGTGGCGAAATAGCGGTCGAGCGCGGCGCGGGACAGCGAGCGGATGCGGCCGAACAGGTCGAGCTCGAACGCCGTCGTGCCGATCTGGGCGGAGAAGGCGCTGTTGCCGTTGCTCGTCGTGGTGATGGTACCGGTCGATCCGGTGCCCGTCCCGACGCCCGAGCCCGTACCGCCGGTCCCGGTTCCCGTTCCGGTTCCCGTTCCGGTCCCCGTCCCCGTCCCCGTACCCGTACCCGTGTTGCCGGTGCTGCCGCTGCTCGCCGTGCTGCGCGCGCCGTTGCCGCCGCCCGAAAAGGTGTAGCGACCCGACGCGTCGACCGCGGGGAACAGATCGGCGCGCTGGATGCGGTATTGCGCGCGCGCGGCGGCGATGTTGGCGGCGGCGACGCGCAAGTCGCGGTTGTTGGCGAGCGCCTGGTCGATCAGCGTCTGCAGCCGCCGGTCGCGGAACACGTCGCGATAGGTGATCGCCGGCAGCGCCGCCTCGCTCTGGCGCAGGTATGCATCGCCGACCGGCCACGAGGCCGGTACGGGCGCGGCGGGGCGCACGTACTTGGGCTCCATCGAGCAGCCGGCGAGCGCGACGGCCGCCGTCGAGAGGGTCAGGATCGAACGGCGCATCATGCAGGCTCCGGTGCCGCCGGCGGCATCGGCGGGGCAGGGGGATCCTTGTCGCGCCCGCCCTGGTGACCCGTCGGGCGGCCGCGCAGCTTTGCGATGCCGTCGCGCACGCCGCGACGGACGAGCACGAAGAACAGCGGGATGTAGAAGATCGCGAGGAAGGTCGCCGACAGCATGCCGCCGATCACCGCGGTGCCGATCGCGATGCGGCTGTTGGCGCCCGCGCCGGTCGAGATGGCGAGCGGCAACACGCCGAAGATGAAGGCGAAGCTGGTCATCAGGATCGGCCGCAGGCGGATCTTGGCGGCCTCCAGCGCGGCGTCGATGACGCGCGCGCCCTTGCGCTCCGCCTGTTCGGCGAATTCGATCATCAGGATCGCGTTCTTGGCGGCGAGCCCCATCGTCGTCAGCAGCCCGATCTGGAGGTAGACGTCGTTGGTCAGGCCGCGCAGCGTGACGAAGGCGATCGCGCCGATCAGCCCGAGCGGGATGATCAGGAGCACCGCGAACGGGATCGACCAGCTTTCGTACAAAGCCGCAAGGCACAGGAAGACGACGAGGATCGACAGGCCGTAGAGCAGCGGCGCCTGCCCCGACGACAGGCGCTCCTGGTAGCTGAGGCCCGACCAGGCGACCGAGGTGCCGGGGATCTGCGCCGCCAGTTCCGCCATCCGGGTCATCGCGTCGCCCGAGCTCTTCCCCGACGCCGCCGACCCCTGGAATTCGAACGACGAGATGCCGTTGAAGCGCGACAGCGTCGTCGGCGCGGTCGCCCAGCCGGTCGTCGCGAACGAGGAGAAGGGGACCATCTGCCCGTTCGATCCGCGCACGAACCATTGCTTGAGGTCGTCGGGCGCCGAGCGATAGGGCGCGTCGCCCTGCACGTAGACGCGCTTGACGCGGCCGCGGTCGATGAAGTCGTTGACGTACTGGCCGCCCCAGGCGGTGGTCAGCGTCGCGTTGGCGTTGGACTGGGTGAGGCCGAGCGCGGAAAGCTTCTGCTGGTCCATGTCGACGCGCAGCGTCGCGATGTCGGGCAGCTCGGTCAGACGTACCGACGACAGCATCGGATCGGCGTTCGCCATCGCCAGCAGCTTGTCGCGCGCGGCGTTGAACTGGTCCTGCGTCAGGCCGCCGGTGTTCTGCAGCTCCATCGTGAAGCCGTCCGACTGGCCGAGGCCGCGTACCGCGGGTGGGACGAGTGCGAAGACCTGCGCATCGCGCAACCCGCGGAATGCAGCGGAGGCGCGGCCGGTGATCGCGTCGGCGGTATTCTCCTTGCCCTTGCGTTCCGACCAGTCGACGAAGTTGAGGAAGCCCTGGCCGGTGTTCTGGCCGCTGACGCCGCCGCCACCGCCGCCCGCGACGGTGAACAGCACGGAGGCATTCTTCTTCTCGTACTGAGCGAAATAATTCTCGACCTGGCGCTGGACCTCGAGCGTCCGCGCCTGGGTGGCGCCCGCGGGCAGGCGGAACTGAACGATCGCCGACCCCTGGTCCTCGGTCGGGAGGAAGCCGGTGGGCAGCCGCAGGAACAGGATCGCGAGCAGCGCGACGACGCCGACGTAGATCAGCAGGAACAGCCACTTGCGGTCGATCACCGCCTGCACCGCGCCGGTGTATTTCTGCACGCCGCGATCGAAGTTGCGGTTGAACCAGTCGGACGCCTTCGTCCCCCAGCCGGCGACGCGCGGGAAGCGGCGCTTGAAGCCTTGCGCCTCCTCCGCTTCCTTCGACTTCTGCTTGAGCAGCGAGGCGGTGAGCGCGGGACTGAGGATCAGCGCGACGAGCACCGACAGCACCATCGCCGCGACGATGGTCAAGGAGAACTGGCGATAG
>JBKBTU010000125.1:0-7165 GCA_046290715.1 Sphingomonas sp.
TCGGCAATCATCGCGACGTCTCGCTGCTGCTCGGCAAGACCTTCTCCGGCGACGGCGCCGACCGCCGCCGCGAGGCTGCCGAAGCCGCGTTCGACGCCTTCCCCAATCTTCAGCGCATCGCGTCGACCGCGCGTCATGTCGACGACGCCGACCGCCACCGCATTGCCGCGCGCGTCGATACGCGCGAGCGCGGCTACCAGACCGATGAGGTCGTCGTCGCGGGCATCGTCGACCGCATCGGCGGCGGCGACGCCTATGCCGCGGGCATTCTGCACGGCGTGTTGTCGGGTCTCGATCTTGAGGCGACCGTCGCCTCGGGCCTTGCGCTGACCTGCCTCAAGCATTCGCTGCCCGGCGATGCGTCGCTGTTTGGCCAGCGCGACATTGACGCGTTTCTCGAAGGCGGACTGGACGTACGCCGGTGATTGCCAGGCGGACGCTGCTGGGTGTGGGCGCGGCGCTGTCCGCCCTCCCCTCCGCCGCGTTCGCCAAGGGCGATCCGATCGCCACTGGCACCACCGGTCGCTGGCAGGGAAAAGCCGACGGCGCGACCCAGGCGTTCCTCGGCATCCGCTATGGCAATGATACCGGCCGCAGCCGCTTTCGGGCAGCGACCGCCCCGGCCCGCACTCGCGAAACGCTCCGCGCGACCGGCTTTGCCGTCAACTGCCCGCAGCGCAGCAATCTGCCCAATCAGGGCGAGGATTGCCTGTTCCTCAACGTCTGGACGCCTGCGCTCGACTCGGCACGGCGACCGGTGATGGTCTACCTCCACGGCGGCGCGCACAGCCATGGTTCGGGATCCGATCCCCTCTACGACGGCGGCCGCCTCGTCCGCCGCGGCGACGTGGTGGTGGTGACGCTCAACCACCGGCTCGCCGGGCTCGGCTATGCCTATCTCGCGCAGGCCGGCGGCCCGGCGGAAAGCGGCAACGTCGGCAATCTCGACATCGTCCTCGCGCTGCAATGGGTGCGCGACTCGATCGCGGGCTTCGGCGGCGACCCGCGACGCGTGATGCTCTTCGGCCAGTCGGGCGGCGGCGCCAAGGTGGTGACGCTGATGGCGATGGCGGAAGCACGGCCGCTGTTCCACGCCGCCGCGACGATGAGCGGTCAGCACGTCACCGCCGCCGGACCGAACCATGCCACCGCCCGTGCCCGGGCGTGGATGACGAGGGCCGGCGCGCGTGACGCCGCCGCGCTCGCGACGCTGCCGATCGATCGGCTGGTCGAGGCGATGGCGATGACCGATCCGTTGGAGGACAAGGGCGAGATCAGCTTCACCTCGACGCTCGATCACCAGGTGCTCACCCGCCACCCCTTCTTCCCGGGCGCGCCCCGCGAGGCGGCGCATATCCCGCTTGTCATCGGCAACACGCACGACGAGACCGCGCTGTGGATCGAGGCGATGCTGAAGCGCGGCGACACGACCTGGGCCAACTTGCCCGAGCGCCTGCTCGCGCAGATGACCAAGGACGTCGGCGTCGACCATGTCGTCGCGCGCTACCGCGAACTGTATCCGGATCGCAGCCCCGGCCAGATCCTGCTCGCCGCCTCCACCGCGGGGCGGTCGTGGCCCGGCCACCTCATCCAGGCGGAGGAGCGGGCGCGGATCGGCGCGCCGACCTGGATGTACCAGCTCGACTTTCCGGCGCCGGAGGCGGGCGGCGTGCTCGGCGCCTTCCACTCGCTCGATATCGGCCTCGTCTTCGACAACACGCGGCTGCCGAGCGCGCGCACGGGCGACGACGCCGGCGCGCGGGCGCTCGCCGGGCAGATGGCGGACGCCTTCATCCGCCTCGCGCGGACCGGCGATCCCAACGGCGGCACCCTGCCCACCTGGCCGCACTACGATCTCCACCGTCGACCAACGATGATCTTCGACCGCAGGCTGCGGGTGGAGGACGATCCGCGCCGCGAGGAACGGCTGCTGTTCGCGGTCGCGCCCTATATCAAGCCGGGCGGCTGACAGGCTTGTTTCCTTAAGACCATCGCGTATACTGACATCCTTGTCAGTAAGGAATCGGTCCGATGGCACAGCTTCCTCCTTTCCCCGGCACCACCGGCAAGCGCGCCTGGCGCACCGCCTTCGGCGCACTGCGCAAGCTGCTCGCCAATGGCGACGACACCACCCAGGTGTTCCGCATCATGCGCGCGCTCAATGTCGGCGATACCGCGCAGGCTTACGGCCGGCTGCTCGCGACCACCGAAGGCGGCCGGATCGCCTACGAGCGGCTGGAGCTGGCGCAGCGCTTTTCGGACCGCGCCTGGGTCGATGGCTTCGCGTCCGGCACGGTCGGCGCCGCCTATCGCGATTTCCTCGACACCACCGGCTATTCCGCCGACGGCCTGGTCGAGGTGAGCCGCATCGACCCGAGCGACACCGACGTCCTCCATCCCTATGCCTGGATGGGCCGGCGGACGCGCGACGTGCACGACATCTGGCATGTGCTGACCGGCTACAAGGCGGACGAGACGATGGGCGAGGCGTGCCTGGTCGCCTTTTCCTACGCGCAGACGCGCGGGCTCGGCTGGGCGTTCATCGCGGGCGGCGCGGCGTTGAAGTCGCTGCGCGCGACCGGCGGCACGCTGTTCGCCAAGGCGGTGCGCGAGGGCTATCGCAACGGCAAGCGCGCGGCCTGGCTGCTGGGCGAGGATTACGAAGCGCTGATGCACGAGCCGCTCGATGCCGCGCGCCGGCGCCTGCGGATCGCCGATCCCGTCATCTACCGGCAGGCGCAGGTCGCGCTCGGTGCGCAGCTCGCCTCCTATGCCTCGGCACAAAAGGCGGCGGCACAGGCAAAGGCGGCGCTCGCCTAACCGCGCCCGATCCTGCTAGGCGCGGCGGCGATGCTGTCGCGCCTCCGCCTCACCGATTTCCGCAACCATGCGGGGCTGGTGCTGGCGCCCGGCCCCGGCTTCGTCGTGCTGACCGGCGAGAATGGCGCGGGCAAGACCAACGTGCTCGAAGCGGTGTCGCTGCTCGCGCCCGGCCGCGGCCTGCGCCGGGCCCCCCTGTCCGATATGCAGCGACAGGGCGGCCCCGGCGGCTTCGGCATCGCCGCGACGCTGGCCGCGGCGGGCGGCGGCGTCGAACTCGCCACCGGCACGCTGGCGCCCGCGCCGGAGCGGCGCCAGCTGCGCATCCAGGGCGCCGCCGCCACCGCCAACACGCTCGCCGAATGGCTGACCGTGCTGTGGCTGACCCCGGCGATGGACCGGCTGTTCGTCGAACCGGCGGGCGAGCGGCGGCGCTTCCTCGACCGGCTGACGCTGGCGCTGGTACCCGCGCACGCGCATCACGCCGCCCGCTACGAGGCGGCGATGCGCGCGCGCAACCGGCTGCTGGGTGCCGAGGAGCCCGCCGATCCCGACTGGCTGACCGCGCTGGAGACGCAGATGGCGGAGCATGGCGCCCGGATCGCGGCGGCGCGGAGCGAGACGGTGGCGGCGCTGTCGGCGCGGCTCGCCGACCAGCCCGACGGCCCGTTCGCGCGCGCCGCGCTGGCGCTGGAGGGGTGGAGCGGCGATGCGGCGCAACTGCTCGGCGAACTGCGCCAGAATCGCGCCCGCGACGCTGCCGCCGGCCGCGCGCTCGCCGGTCCGCATCGTGCCGATCTCGCCGTCACCCACCTCGGCAAGGGGCAGGCCGCCGCGCTCGCCTCGACCGGCGAGCAGAAGGCGCTGCTGCTCGGGATCGTCCTCGCGCATGCCGAACTGGTCGCCGAGCGGACCGGCCATGCCCCCGTCCTGCTGCTCGACGAGGTCGCGGCGCACCTCGATCCCGTCCGCCGCGCCGCCTTGTTCGACCGGCTGGCGGGGCGCGGGCAGGTGTGGATGACCGGCACCGAACCCGCGCTCTTCGCCGCGATCGGCGAGGACGCGACGCGCGTGGCGCTCGGCTGAACCTCGCCTGTCGGCGTGGGTCACGAGGCGTTCAAGCGGTCTCGGCCATGCCACCGCCCATCGGGTGGGGGAGCATGGAGAGCAACATGATCAAGCCAATCGTCATCGCCGCCGGTCTCACCGCCGCCCTCACCACCATCGCCAGTCCCGCGCTCGCGCAGGACCGCTGGGACTGGAGCGGCGGGCGCCCCGGCGACCGCGCCTATCGCCTCGTCGGTCGGGGTGTTCCCGGCCTCTATCCCGAACTGCGCGATACCCCGCGCGGCCGCGCCTTCGTGATGCGCAACTTCGACCGCAACCGCGACGGATTCATCTCGCCGCCGGAGGCCGCAGACGCCAACCGCGCCTTTGCCGCCATCGCCGGCGATCGCCGCGACCGCTTCGACTGGGAGGCGCGCGACCGCACCGTCGTCGTCGAGACGCGCGAGGTCCTGCCCGGCGGCTGGGACCGGCGCGCGATGCACGACTATGGCTTCCGCCAGACGCCGCGCGGCGCGACGCTGACCCTGTCGGAGGACGTACTGTTCGCGACCGACAGCGACGTGCTGCGCCCAGGCGCGATCGATAAGCTGCGCCCGCTCGGCCGCTACCTGCGCGCCAATCCGGGGGTGCGCGTAGCGATCGACGGCTATACCGATTCACGCGGGTCCGACGCGCACAACCAGGACCTGTCCGAACGTCGCGCGGCGAGCGTCCGCGCCGCCTTCGACGCGATGGGCGTCACCCGCGCGCGCTTCAGCGTCGTCGGCCACGGCGAGCGCGATCCGGTGGCGACCAACGCGACCGCGGCCGGGATGCGCCAGAACCGCCGCGTCGAGGTGACCCTGCTCGGCCGCCGCGCGACCGAGTTCGCGGGCTATTGATTGCAGCTCCGGTATTTTCCTCGTCATTCCGGCGTGCGCCGGGATGACGGGGCAGCCCCATTTCGCTTTCGTTACAGGCGTCCGATCCCTATATCGGCGCGATGGCAGAACCCCAGAATGCGAACGAATACGGCGCCTCGTCGATCAAGGTGCTGAAGGGCCTCGACGCGGTGCGCAAGCGGCCGGGCATGTACATCGGCGACACCGACGACGGATCGGGCCTCCACCACATGGTGTTCGAGGTCAGCGACAATGCGATCGACGAGGCGCTCGCCGGCCATTGCGACCGGATCGACATCCAGCTCAACGCCGACGGATCGGTCAGCGTGACCGACAACGGCCGCGGCATCCCGACCGGCATCCACCCCGAAGAGGGCGTCAGCGCGGCCGAGGTCATCATGACCCAGCTCCACGCCGGCGGTAAGTTCGAGAACACCAGCGACGACAACGCCTACAAGGTCTCGGGCGGCCTGCACGGCGTCGGCGTCTCGGTCGTCAACGCGCTCAGCGAATTCCTCGATCTCACCATCTGGCGCGACGGCGAGGAGCATTACATGCGCTTCGCCCATGGCGATGCCGTCGCTCCGCTGAAGGTCGTCGGCAAGGCCGAGGGCAAGAAGGGGACCCGCGTCACCTTCCTCCCCTCGCCCGCGACGTTCAAGATCACCGAATTCGACTTCGACAAGCTCGAGCATCGCTATCGCGAGCTCGCCTTCCTCAATTCGGGCGTCCGCCTGTTCCTCACCGACGCGCGGCATGACGAGGCGAAGACGGTCGAACTCTATTACGAGGGCGGCATCGCCGCCTTCGTGAAGTGGCTCGATCGCGCCAAGACGCCGCTGTTCCCCGATCCGATCGCGATCATGGGCCAGCGCGACGAGGTCGGCATCGACGTCGCGCTCGAATGGAACGACAGCTATTACGAGAACGTCCTCGCCTTCACCAACAACATCCCCCAGCGCGACGGCGGCACCCACATCGCCGCGTTCCGCGCCGCGTTGACGCGCACGCTCAACAATTACGCGGAAAAATCGGGGCTCCTGAAAAAGGAGAAGGTGACGCTGACCGGCGACGACATGCGCGAAGGCCTCACCGCGATCGTCTCGGTCAAACTGCCCGACCCGAAGTTTTCGAGCCAGACCAAGGACAAGCTCGTCTCGTCCGAAGTGCGCCAGCCGCTCGAATCGCTGATGGCGGACAAGCTCGCCGAATGGCTCGAAGAAAATCCTGCCCACGGCAAGGCGATCGTCGGCAAGGTGATCGACGCCGCCGCCGCGCGCGAAGCCGCCAAGAAGGCGCGTGAGCTGACCCGCCGCAAGGGCGTGATGGACATCGCCTCGCTCCCCGGCAAGCTCGCCGACTGCCAGGAAAAGGACCCCGCCAAGTCCGAGCTGTTCCTGGTCGAGGGTGATTCGGCCGGTGGCTCGGCGAAGCAGGGCCGCGACCGTCATTTCCAGGCGATTCTTCCCTTGCGCGGCAAGATCCTCAACACCGAGCGCGCGCGCTTCGACCGGATGATCAGCAGCCGAGAGATCGGCACGCTGATCCAGGCGATGGGCACCGGTATCGGCCGCGACGACTTCAACGCCGACAAGCTGCGCTACCACAAGATCGTCATCATGACGGACGCGGACGTCGACGGCGCGCACATCCGCACGCTGCTGCTGACCTTCTTCTACCGCCAGATGCCCGAGCTGATCGAGCGCGGCCACCTCTTCATCGCGCAGCCGCCGCTCTACAAGGCGACGCGCGGCCGGTCGGAGGTGTATTTGAAGGACGATGCCGCGCTCGACGATTATCTCGTCGAGGCAGGCGTGGGCGCGATGGTGTTCGAGGCGCCGGGCGGCCCGCGTTCGGGCGCGGACCTCAAACATCTCGTCGATCACGCGCGCCGCATGCGCACGCTGATGCGCTACGTGCCGCGCCGCTACGATCCGGTCATCATCGAGGTGCTGGCGCTGGCCGGCGCGCTCGACCCGACCTTCACCCGCGACCAGCGCGCGGCGACGGTGGCGGAGGTGACGCGGCGGCTCGATTCGGGCGACGAGGAGGCGCGCTGGACCGCGCGGCTGACCGAGGACGGCGGCATTCACTTCGAGCGGCTGTGGCGCGGCGTCACCGACCATCACATCGTTGAGGCCTCGTTCATCGCCAGCGCCGAGGCGCGCAAGCTCCACGGCCTCGCCGCCGAGCAGGCGGACAGCTTCGCCCATGCCGGCAAGCTGATCCCCGCCAAGGGTGCCGCCGCCGAACCCGACGCGACGCCCGAGGGGGATGGCGCGATCGGCAGCGTCGCGACCACCGTCGCGCGCGGCGAGAGCCTGGTGGCACGGCCGTCGCAGCTGCTCGATGCGATCCTCGCCTCGGGCCGCAAGGGCCTCGCCATTCAGCGCTAC
>JBKBTU010000125.1:7175-7703 GCA_046290715.1 Sphingomonas sp.
CCCCGCCAACCGCACGATGCTGCGCGTCACCAGCGACGACGTCTCGGCCGCCGACATGATCTTCACCCAGCTGATGGGCGAAGTCGTCGAACCGCGCCGAGAATTCATCCAGGACAATGCACTGAACGTCGCCAATCTGGACGTGTGACCTTTCCCTTCGTCATCCCGGCGCACGCCGGGATCCATGGATACGGGCCATCGGCGTTTGTACGCCGCCATCAGCCTCGTCGCCACCATGGATCCCGGCGTCCGCCGGGATGACGAAGACTAAAGAAACCGCCCCCGCTGCGCCGCGACCACGCCCGTCAGCCATTCGCGAAACGCGCGCACCCGCTGCGAGCCGCGCGTATCCTGGTGCGTCACCAGCCAGAACGAGCGGCGGATCGTGCGGTCGGGCAGCACGCGCCTGAGGCTGCGGTCGGCATCGCCTATGAAGCGCGGCAGCACGCCCAGCCCCGCCCCTGCCGCGATCAGCCGATATTGCGCGTTGATGCTCGAACTGCGGATGCGCGGGACGAGCCCCTCGTC
>JBKBTU010000126.1:0-5351 GCA_046290715.1 Sphingomonas sp.
AGCGGCCGGACCTGCCGCCCCCGGTGGCGGCGTTTCCGTCGCCTCGCGCTTCGCCCGGCCCGTGGCGACCGCGGCGGGGGGGGGCGGGGGGGGCCGCGGCGGCCCCCCCCCCGCGCCGCCGGGGGCCCACGACCAGCCCGGCCGCCAGGGCGCCCCAGAAGGCCGTGATCAAAGGGGCCTCCGCACCCGCGAGCGCGCGCAGCCAGACGGTGGCGAGCAACGCGAACGGCGTGCCCCACACCACGATCGTCCAACCCGCGATGAGTCGCTCGCCACCCAGGCCGCGGCGGCGGCGCTTGTGCAGCCACAGCGTCGTGCCGGTCGCGGTGACGACGCAGAGCGCGAGGCCGAGCAGCATATACGCCGCCTCGACGGCGAGGCCGCCGTAATTGCCGAAATGGAGATTGTAGGTGGAGGCGGCGAGCTGCTGGCCGAGCGCGCCATCGGCGAGGCCAAGCGGCCCCCGCCAGCGGCCGGCGGCATCGAAGGCATAGGTCTCGCCGTAGATCAGCCGGCGGGGATGTTCGGCGATGATCTGGATATGGCTGCCGCGCGTGCCTGGGTCGTGCGCGATGACATAGGTCGGTACCGCCTCCGGCACGCGCGCGCGCAGGGTGGTCAGCGCCGCTGCGAGGTCGGGCAGGGGCGCGCGCGCCGGATTTGGGGGAGGCTCGACGCCGAAGATCGGCGCATAGGCCTTTTCCAGCGATCCGCCGGCATAGGCCTTGGCCAGCACGGTGAACCCGACGCTGCCGAGGCCGATGAACGCGCCGGTCAGCGCGATCGCGAGCGCGAAGGGCAGCGTCCACACGCCCAGCCGGTTGTGCCAATCGGCCCGCGCGATCGGGGCGGCGTGACGCAATCGCAGGCGGAAGGCGTCCCTGATGATCCGCGGATGCGCGAGCACGCCGGTCAGCACCAGCGCCGCAAGTGCGACGCCCAGGGCCCCGACCAGCATCAACCCCCAGGTCGAGGGGAGGTGGAGGTATTCGTGCAGGGCGATGACGAACTCGGTCCAGGCGTGCGCCTCGCGCCCCGTCACCCGGCCGGTGCCGTCGACGTACCAGCCGCCGTGATCGGTGGTGACGACGGCGCGGGGCAGGTCTGCGGTCGGCATGCGGATATAGAGATGCGTGGTCGCGGGCTTGCCGGCGTCCTGCCGCAGCGTCGACATCATCGCATTCTGCGCGGCCTGCGGGGTCAGGGCCGTCGTTTCGGCGATCGTCGGCTGTTCCCAGCGCTGCCAGCGGTCGTGGATCACCACCACCGTGCCGGACAGCGCGACGAGGTAGAGCAGCGCGCTGGCCAACAGGCCGATCGCGGCATGGCCGCCGAGCGCACGCTGGACGAAGGTCTGCGGTCGGCTCATGCGACGCTCCACAAGAGAGTTCCGAGCAGCGCGGCGCCGAGCGGCGGCGCGATCATCCGGGCGGGGCCGCTGCGCGTCATCTGCCAGGTCATCAGCAGTCCCCAGGCGACGGGTTGCAGCATCAGCGTGAGCGCAGTGGCATCCGCCGCGCCGGCTCCGCCACGGCGGGCGAGCGCCTGCGCCCCGAACGCAAGCCACTGCGCCGCGGCGAAGGCGACCGGCACGGTCAGCACGAACACGGCGAAGCGGCGGGCCACGTCCTTGCGATGATGCGGCAGCAGGACCGCGGGCGCCTCGCGCGGCGGCCGGCCGACCTTCGCCGGCGAGGTCGCCCCGGCGTACAGCACGATTCCCAGCGCCGCGGCCATCGCGGCGACGGTGCCGACCGCGAGTCCCCAGGCGCCGTCCCGCACGGTGAGCCACAGCAACCCGCACAGCGCCGCCGCCCAGCCGGCGCCCGCCGCCTTCGTCGGGCCGTCCCACCCGACGCGGACGAGCGCCATGCCGGCGACGATGAGGATCAGCGCTGCCGCGACCGCACCCATCGTCAGTACCGCACGCTGACCGTCCCGAGGATCGCGCGCGGCGCGGCATAGCGGCTCTGGTCGAAGGTGAGCGCGGTCAGATACTTCGCGTTGGTCACGTTCTGCAGGTTGGCGCTCACCGCGATCCGGTCGGTCAGGGCGTAGCGGGCGAGCAGGTCGACGGTCGCGACGGCACCCTGGGTCAGCCGGACCGGGCGGCCGGTCGTGGAGGAGAGCGTGCCGGGCTCGAAATAGAAGTCGCCCTGATACTGGACTGCGGCGCCGAGCTTCAGCGCCTTCAGCGCGGCGGGCGACCAGGTGACGTTGAGCCGCCCGGTGGTGCGCGGCACGAAGGTGCGCACCGGCTGGTCGTCGTCACCGCGCACTCGCATGACGGTGAAGCCGCCGGTCACCTGCACGCCCGCGGCGGGCTGGCCGCTCGCCTCCACTTCGATGCCTTGCGACGTGGCGTCGACGCCGCGGTAGATGCTGCGCCCCAGCGTCGCGTCGAAACCGGCCGCCTCCGCCGTGTTGTTCTGCCGCGCCTGGAACACCGCGGCGCTGGCATTGAACCGGCCGCCGAACCACGTCCCCTTCAGCCCCGCCTCCAGGTTGTCGCCGGTGATCGGCGCGAGCAGGCGGTTGTTCGCGTCGAACTGCGTCTGCGGATTGAAGATCGTCGCGTAGCTCGCATAGGCGCTGATCGTCGGCGTAAGGTCGTAGGTCGCGCCGACGAAGGGCAGGAAGCGGCTGGCATCGTACGCGGTCGGCGCGCCGTAGGAGCTGCCCTCGCTGGTCGCATGCGTATAATTGCCGCCGAGCATCACCTTCAGCGGATCGGCGAGGTTGAGGCGGACGAGGCCGTACGCCGTCTCGCGGCGCGTGTGCGTGTCGAGGCTGAGCGTATAGGGCTCGGGGAAGTTCGGCTTGGGGAAGGTGCCGGCGAACAGCGTGTCGAGCGGCAGCAGCACGTTGATCGCCGACTGGTCGTAGCTGGAATATTGCCGGTAGCGCTCGGCGCCACGCTGCACGCCGACCATCACGTCATGCGCGCGGCCGCCGATCGCGACCGTACCGCTGACATAGGCGTCGACCGTCAGGTTGCGCGCCTCGCCCTTGAAGGCGCCGGGATAGCTCAGGATGCCGATCGGATTGCCCTGCGCGTCGGTGCCGATGCCGCCTGGGGCGCCGCGCACCGGGTTGCCGTAGATGTAGAACAAGGTGTCGGCTTCGCTCGTCGCCTTGCGCAGCACGCTGACCTTGCCGGTCCAGCCGCCGCCGAAATCGTGCGTCAGGTCGCCGAAGATCTGGCGGTCGACGACGCCCCAGCTCGACCAGTCGGGTGCATAGTTGCTGCTCCGTGCGAAATCGATGCGGCTGCCGTCGGTGTAATAGAGCGGGATCGCACCCCACATCGCGCCGTGGCTGCGATGGTCCTGATGGCCGTAACCGGCGCTGACGACCGTGTTCGGGCCAAGGTCGGCCTCGACGATGCCATAGCCGGTCCAGCGGCGCAGGTGGTAGCGGTCGAGGTAGCTGTCGGAGTCGAGATAGGCGCCGACCGCGCGCGCCCGCACGGTTCCGTCGGCGGTCAGCGGCACGCTGACGTCGCCATCAAGGCGCAGCGCGTCGAACGAGCCGTATTGCGCCGAGGCGGAGGCTTTCAGTTCGCGGTAAGTCCGCTTGCGGATGAAGTTGATGACGGCGGACGGATTGCCGGTCGGCGAGAGCAGGCCGGGCGCGCCGCGCACCACCTCGATCCGGTCGTAGATCGCGGTATCGATCGATCCGGTCTGGATGCCGAACGAGAAGGGCTGGCCGACGCCGTCGATCTGGAAGGTCTGGATGTCGAAGCCGCGCGCCGAATAATAGACGCGGTCGGTCTCGCCGGCGAGGACGTTTACGCCCGGTACGCTCGCCAGCAGCGCATTGACGTCGTTGAGCTGGAAATCCTCGATCTGCGCGCGCGTCACGACGCTGACCGACTGCGGCGTCTCGCGCAGGCTGAGCGGCAGACGGGTCGCGGTCCGCTGGTCCTTGACGCCGTAATCGTCGCTGCCCTCGCTGCGCCGGCCGGTGACGATGATGTCGTCGCTGCTGCGCTGCGGATCGGTCGCCGGATCGGATACCGGCGCGAGTGCCGTGGTCGCCGCCAGCAGCGCGATGAAGGCCGTCATGTCGTTGATACTCCCTAAACTCGGGGGCGGGCATAACGCCTATAGCGGCTATTGCAAGTCGTTATCATTATCTTTTCGGGTTGCCAGCTGCGCGTCTCATGACAGGACCCTTGTTCATGACAGGGCCATGCCGCCCTGGTAGAGCGACGGGGTGGGGCGGAACGGCTGGATCGGTTGGGTTACAAGGCTGGCGCTGGTCGCCGGATCACCGGCTGCGGCGCAGACCGCGCCCTCTACCTCTCCCGCGCCTCTGTCTCCTTTGCCCGCGCTGCAAACCGCCGATGACGCGATTCGAGACGATGCCGCCGCGGTCGCCGACCGGCTCGGCGTATCCGCCGACGAAGCGGCGCGGCAGCTGCGGCTACAACAGGCGAGCGTCGCGGCGACGGACGCGATCGCGGCGCGCTTCGCCGGCCGTATCGCGGGGATAGCGATCGAGCATCGGCCCGCCTTCGCGATCACGGTATTGCTGACCGGCGACGTACCCGTACCGGCCGAGACCGTGTCGGTCGCCGGTGAGCCGGTCGTCGTCACCTATCGCAGCGGCGCCCGCGCCAGCCATGCCGAGCTGGTCCAGGCGATCACCGCCTATCAGTCTGCCATCCGCGCCAGCCTGGCGAGTCCACCGGGAATGGGCGTCGACGCGCGGACCGGCGAGCTGGTCGTCGTCGTTTCCGGCCGTGACGTCGATCGGGAGGGGGCGGACGCCCTGCGGCAGCGTCTCGCCGCCCTGACGCGGGTGCCGGTTCGGCTGCGCGTCGTCGATCGGCCGGCGCTCGATATGGCGGGCGGCGGCGTGCAGGGCGGCGCGCGGGTCGTCGGCAGCCCGCCTGGCGACACCCACCGCTATCTCTGCACCGCAGGCTTCGTCGTCACCGATGGCCTGCGCACCGGCCTCGCGACCGCGGCGCACTGCCCCGACGCGCTCAGCGCCCGCGATGCAGACGGGCGCGAGGTGGCGCTGCCCTTCGTCGGCCAATGGGGCTGGGGCAATCAGGACGTGCAGATCAACGCCAGCGCCGAGCCGCTCGCCCCCGTCTTCTTCGCCGACACCGCGCGCACGCTCAGCCGCGCGGTGACGGGCGCGCAGGGGAGGGCGGGCACGCGCGCGGGCGACGTCGTCTGTCACCGCGGCGAGCGCACCGGTTACAGCTGCTCCGAGGTCGAGCTGACCGACTTCGCGCCGGCGGGCGACCTGTGCGGCGGTGCCTGCCTGCCGACCTGGACGAGCGTTGCCGGTCCGGTGTGCAAAAGCGGCGACAGCGGCAGCCCGGTGTTCCT
>JBKBTU010000126.1:5448-7656 GCA_046290715.1 Sphingomonas sp.
CTGGGCGGCACCGCCTATGGCATCCTCAAGGGTGGCAGCTACCGCGCCGACGGCAGCTGCGCCTTCTACTTCTATATGTCGACCGACTATCTGCCCGCCGACTGGCGGTTGTTGACCGCGCAGCCGAGCCCGGCTGCGGCGCCGTAACCTCGCGCGAACCGCCGCGGCGGCGGCACGGCTTGCCCGCTGCGTTCACCCTGGCGCAAGGTCGGTGGGTCGAGGCATGGGCCTCGTAGAAAGAACCGCCCTTGCCCGATCGTCTCGCCGTTGCCGGAGGCTTTGCCGCCTCCCGTCCCGTTCACCCCGTCGATACTGCCCTCCCGCATCCGCGATCGCGCAGCTATGGCCGCCCGCTGCTCGCGGCGGTGGCGCTCGGTCTCGCTCTCACTGCGCTGCTGCTCCACGCCGCCGGCCTGTCGATCGCCCCGACGAGCGCGGGCAACCTGCCCTATGCCGTTTGCGGGGGACTGGCGTTGGCGGTGCGGCTGACCGCCGCACGCCTGCCCTGGCGCCGCGGCCGGGCGATCGCCGATATCGCCGAATTCTATGCGCTGTTCACCCTCATCGCGTTGATCGGTGCGGTGGCGAGCTATCCGATCGCCGCCCTGACGCGCGGGTTTCACGATGCCGGCCTGCAGCGGATCGATGCCGCCTTGGGGTTCGACTGGCTCGCCTGGTACCGGACGGTGGCGGCGCATCCGGTGCTGCAGACGCTGGGGCTCGGCGCCTATCGCAGCATCTATCTGACGCCGGCGATCCTGCTCGGCCATGCCGCCTGGCGGGGCGAGCGGGTGGCGGCGCAGCGCTTCCTCGCCACCTTTTGGCTGACCGCGGCGACGACGCTGATCGTGTACGCGTTCATGCCGGCGGTCGGCCCCTTTTCGTACCTGTGGCACGGTACCATCGCTTACATGCCGGAGAGCGAGCAGTGGCAGCAGGGCCTGATCCCGGCGCTGCGCGACCATCGGGTGCGGATCATCGATCTCGCCCATCTGCGTGGCCTCGTGTCCGCGCCGAGCTTCCACACCGCCGCCGCGGTGATCTACATCCGGTCGGCATGGCGGGTGAGGGGGCTGCGCTGGCCGGTGCTGGCGCTCAACGTCGTGATGCTGCTGTCGACCCCGGTCGAGGGGACGCATTACCTCGCCGACATGCTGATCGGCGCGCTGGTCGCGATGGCGGCGATCCTCGTGCTGCGGCGGGCGATGCCCGATCGGCGCTAGGGCGCAGCTGTCGGAGCCGCTCCACTCGGGCAGGCCGCTGCGGCGGGCTTGGCCGGCCCATGTTGCCGTGCCGCCACACCGCCTCTCCAATCGCTTCGGCTACCCCTCCGATGATGTTGCAGCAGCCGCAGTAACGGGTCTAGGTCCGAATCAGACCGTTGATAGACGGCATGACGCTTCTGTCCGCAGGGGAGAGGATGATGACTGGATTCCACCGCTTCGGGGCGCGTGCCGCGTTGCTCGCCGGTGCCGCGCTGCTGCCGTTCGCTGCCGCCGCGCAGACGGCCCCCACGACACCGCCGCCGCCGCCGGGCCAGCCGGCACCCGCCGATGGCGCCGCGCCGGCGGACAGCAACGACGACCTGCAGGATGTCGTCGTCACGGGCACCACCTCGCGCGACCGCCCGCTCATCACCGCATCCGCCGACATCACCTATGCGACGCGCGATGCGATCGACCGGCGGGCGCCGCGGTCCACCGCCGACATGCTCGAACTGGTGCCCGGCATCTTCGTCGAAGGGACCGCGGGCCAGGTCTCGAACAATTATTCGGTGCGCGGCCTTCAGGGCGGCGGCCAGCGCTTCGTCCAGCTCGAAGAGGACGGCATGCCGATCCTCTACGGCGGCGGCGGCGCGGATTTCTTCTTCGACCAGGACCTGACCATCGACCGGCTGGAGGCCGTCAAGGGCGGCTCGTCGGGCGTGCTGACCGTCAACGGCGCGGGCGCGACGATCAACTTCATCTCCAAACGCCCGAACTTCAACCGCGTCGAGGGCGCGGCGCGGGTCACCGCCTATAATTACGGGCTCAAGCGCGGCGACTTCTACCTGTCCGCGCCGATCGCCGACAAGCTGGCGTTCAGCGTCGGCGGCTTTATCCAGTCGAGCCCGGGCGTGCGCGACAATCCGTTCGATTACGCCGGCTGGCGGCTCAAGGGCATGCTCGAATACCAGTTCGACGGCGGCGGCTCCATCCGCTTGTCGGC
>JBKBTU010000127.1:0-7646 GCA_046290715.1 Sphingomonas sp.
GTCGCCAATGCGCACCCCGATTGCCTGCACGATTGCATCTTTCTGGTGTGCGATTCCTGTGGACAGACGGTGCACCTCGATGACGATACCGTCACGCGCGGTGTAAGGAACGCAGCGCAAGCCGCTGGATTTTCGCCGGTTCGTCCGGTGATCGAAGTGCGGGGCAAGTGCGCCGACTGCGAATGAGCGCTGGCGCACCGCCAATCGACAGGCTGACGCGAAGCGCGTAGACGGGCGGGATGGCCGAATTACCAGCAACCCCGTTGCTCGATACCGTCAACACGCCGGAAGAGCTGCGTAAACTCAAGCCCGAGCAACTGCGCCAACTGGCCGACGAACTGCGTCAGGAGACGATCTCGGCGGTCGGCACAACCGGCGGCCATCTGGGTTCGGGGCTCGGCGTCGTCGAACTGACGACCGCGATCCACTATGTCTTCGATACGCCGCGCGACCGGCTGGTGTGGGACGTCGGCCACCAATGCTACCCGCACAAGATCCTGACCGGGCGGCGGGATCGCATCCGTACGCTGCGCCAGGGCGGCGGCCTCAGCGGCTTCACCAAGCGCAGCGAGAGCGAATACGATCCGTTCGGCGCCGCGCACAGCTCGACCTCGATCTCGGCGGCCTTGGGCTTCGCCGTCGCGAACAAGCTCGCCGGCACGCCCGGGCGCGGCATCGCGGTGATCGGCGACGGATCGATGTCGGCGGGCATGGCCTATGAGGCGATGAACAACGCCGAACAGGCGGGCAACCGGCTGGTCGTCATCCTCAACGACAACGACATGTCGATCGCGCCGCCGGTGGGCGGCCTCTCCGCCTATCTTTCGCGCATCGTGTCGAGCCGCGAGTTCCTCGGCGTGCGCGACATCCTCAAGCGCTTCGCCCGCCGCCTGCCGCGCCCCTTCCACCAGGCGGCGCGCAAGACCGACGAATTCGCCCGCGGCATGACGATGGGCGGCACATTGTTCGAAGAACTCGGCTTCTATTACGTCGGGCCGATCGACGGTCACAATCTCGACCATCTGATTCCGGTGCTCGAGAACGTGCGTGATGCGGAAGAGGGGCCGATCCTCGTCCATGTCGTGACCAAGAAGGGCAAGGGCTATGGCCCGGCTGAGGCCGCTGCGGACAAGTATCACGGCGTCCAGAAGTTCGACGTGATCACCGGTGCGCAGGCGAAGGCGCCGCCGGGGCCGCCGCAATATCAGAACGTCTTCGGCGACCAGCTGGTGAAGGAGGGCGAGCGCGATCCGACGATCGTTGCGATCACCGCGGCGATGCCGTCCGGTACCGGCGTCGACCGCTTCGCCAAGGCCTTTCCGGACCGCGCCTTCGATGTCGGCATCGCCGAACAGCATGCCGTCACCTTCGCGGCCGGGCTCGCCGCGCAGGGCATGCGGCCGTTCTGTGCGATCTATTCGACCTTCCTGCAGCGCGCCTACGACCAGGTCGTGCATGACGTCGCGATCCAGAACCTACCCGTCCGTTTCGCGATCGACCGCGCCGGGCTGGTGGGCGCGGACGGCGCGACGCATGCCGGCTCGTTCGACGTCACCTATCTCGCGACCCTGCCCAATTTCGTCGTGATGGCGGCGGCCGACGAGGCCGAACTCGTCCATATGACGCACACCTGCGCGGTGCACGACAGCGGCCCGATCGCGGTCCGCTATCCGCGCGGGGCGGGGACCGGCGTCGCTCTGCCCGAGGTGCCGGAGCGATTGGAGATCGGCAAGGGCCGAATCGTTCGCGAAGGCAAGACGGTCGCGATCCTCTCGCTCGGCACGCGGCTGGAAGAAGCGCTGAAGGCGGCCGAGACGCTGGAGGCCAAGGGGCTGTCGACCACCGTCGCCGACCTCCGATTCGCCAAGCCGCTCGACGAGGCGCTGATCCGCCGGCTGCTGACCACGCACGAGGTCGCGGTGACGATCGAGGAGGGCGCGGTCGGCGGCTTCGGCGCGCACGTCCTGACGCTGGCGAGCGACGAGGGACTGATCGACGGCGGCCTCAAGCTGCGCACGATGCGGCTGCCCGACGTCTTCCAGGATCAGGACAAGCCCGAGAAGCAATATGCCGAGGCGGGCCTCGACGCCGACCATATCGTCGCGACCGTGCTGACCGCGCTCCGCCACAACAGCAGCGGGGTGACCGAAGGCGCGCGCGCATGACCGGACCGGTCAAAGCCGCGATCATCATCGCCCTCGCGGTGGTGATGCTGATCGCGGTCAACGTGCGCATGTACCGCGCGATGAAGGCGGCGACGGCGAAGGGGCGGGAGCGCGAGGCGGGGGGCGAATAGCCGCGCCCCCGTGTCGGGCCTTCACGTCTCCGACGTACGATCATAGCCGCCGTACCCTCGGCTCGCGCCGCCGCTTTCTGCCAGACCTACCGCCCCAGATAATGCGCCTGTGCCGCATCGGTGGCGTTGATCGCCAGGATCGAGCGGGCGTCGCCGGGTGGGCGGGCGCGGCCTTGGCCGTCGGTCCCGGCGGCGATCACGCGCTCCAACAGCTCCTGCCCCTCGCGCCACCAGCCGATGCCGCTGGCGGCGTTGAGGTGGCCCTGCGGCCCGGCGTCGACGAAATGGCTGCCCCATTGCGCCGCCAGGCTGTGCGCACGGTCGATGCCGATCCACGGATCATCGCTCGATGCGACGACGATCGAGGGGAAGGGCAGCGGCGTCTTGGGCGTGGGGGCAAAGCCTTTCAGCTCGTCGGGTGCGCCGGGGCGATCGACATCCGCCGGCGCGACGAGCAGCGCGCCCGCCACCGGCCAGCCATAAGGCTGCGGGCTGAGTTCCGCCCACCACGCCACTGCGAGGCACCCGAGGCTGTGCGCGGCGAGGATCACCGGCGCCTCCGCCCGCGCGATCGCCTGATCGAGCTTGGTCACCCAGGCGTTGCGGTGCGGCGTGTTCCACATGCCGAGCTCGACCCGCATCGTATCGGGCCGGGCCTCCTCCCACAGCGTCTGCCAATGCGATCGTCCGGAGCCGCCCAGGCCCGGGACGGTCAGGATGGTCGGCTGCGCACTTTCGAACGGCGAAAACCCGGTCATGACTGCGTCTCCCTCCTCGCTGCGGATCGAGCCGGCCGGCGCGTCTGACACGCCGTTCGACCTGTCGTCCTCAACCGCCAAGCTAATCCTACTGTTCCGATAGGCAATCGCGGATGCGCCCAGTCGAAGCCCGGTAGCGCCGGAGCGAAATGGGTGACGCGAAGGGCGGATCGGGAGTAGGGGGCGACCATGGCCAAGACCCGCGCAGACCAGATGCTCGTCGACCGAGGACTCGCCGAATCGAAGACGCGCGCGCAGGCGCTGATCATGGCAGGACTCGTCTTCGCCGGCACCCGCAAGGTCGACAAGCCCGGCCAGGCGCTACCCGAAGATACCGCGCTCGACGTGCGCGGCCGCGACCACCCCTGGGTATCGCGCGGTGGTATCAAGCTGGCGCATGGGCTCGACCAATTCGGCTGGGACGTTACGGGCGCCGTAGCGATCGACGTCGGCTCCTCGACGGGCGGCTTCACCGACGTGCTGCTAACCCGTGGCGCCGCCCGCGTCTATGCGGTGGACAGCGGCACCAACCAGCTCGCCTGGAAGCTGCGGCAGGATCCCAGGGTCGTCGTCCACGAGCAGACCAGCGCGCGCATCCTCACGGCGACGCATATCCCTGAGCCGATCGACCTCATCGTCTGCGATGCGAGCTTCATCGGCCTCGCCAAGGTGCTGGAGCGGCCGATGACCTTCGCTGGTCCCGGCGCAAGGCTGATGGCGCTGATCAAGCCGCAGTTCGAAGCGGGCCGCGACGAAGTCGGCAAGGGCGGCGTCGTCCGGGATCCAACGATCCGCGCGCGCGTCTGCGACTCGGTCGCCGCCTGGCTGACGAGCGAGGGCTGGCCGGTCGAGGGGATCGTCGAAAGCCCGATCACGGGGCCGGAAGGCAATGTGGAATATCTGGTCGCCGCGTCCCGGATTTGAACCGCAAACGGAACGATAACCATAGCGGACGCTTTACGAAGGCTGTGCGTCGCGGCATGGCGCGACCGTAACGGTTCGAGGGAGCATTGGGTGGGCGGCATCGCATCCAGAGGTCAGTTGCGCATGTCGTTCCTGCGCTGGGCCGTTTTCACCGTACCGCTCATCCTCCTGCTGGGTTTCGCGTCGGGGCGGGCGGTGCCCGCGGGAAGCGAGAACAGCTGGTATGTCGCGTTGCAGAAACCGGCATTGACGCCGCCGGGCTGGGTCTTTCCGGTTGCCTGGACCTCGCTCTACATCCTGATGGGCTTTGCCGTAGCGATCATCCTCCACGCGCGCGGTGCGCGGGGCCGGGGCGTCGCGCTGACGCTGTTCGCCGTGCAGTTCCTGCTCAACCTTGCCTGGACGCCGCTGTTCTTCGGCATGCATCAGGTCGGTGCGGCGCTCGGCGTCATTCTTGCGATGCTGCTGCTCGCGATCCTGACCACGGTGCTGTTCGGCCGAATCCGCCCGCTCGCCGCATGGCTGATGGTGCCCTACCTCGTCTGGATCAGCTTCGCGGGCGTGCTCACCTGGCGGATCGGCCAGCTCAACCCGGACGCGGAAACCCTTGTGCCTGCGGCGCATACGTCCCAGATGCTCTGACACGAACCGCTCACCGGGAATAACGCTATGCAGTCCGACAATCGCCTGTTCGATGATTTCGCCAAGCTCCTCAACGGCGCGGCAGGCACGCTCGCCGGTGTCGGCCGCGAGGCGGAAGCGGGCGCGCGTGCGCGGATGCGCGAATGGATCGGCGGCCTCGATTTCGTCAGCCGCGACGAGTTCGAAGCGGTAAAGGCGATGGCTGTCGCCGCGCGTGACGAGAACGACGCGCTGAAGGCGCGTCTCGATGCGCTCGAAGGGAAGTCGAACGGCGGCGACCCGGTGCCGACCGCCTGAGCGACTTTTCCACAGCTTTATCGACACCTTTGTCCACTACGGGGTTGCCGCGGCAATTTTGCCTCGGCAGCCTTGTCGTGCGATAAGGGGCGCGACGATGCTCGACCACGCAGAACACGACCAGGAACCCGAAGCCCCGATCGACATGCTCGAGGCTTATTACGCCGCGCACGGCTGGGAGCACGAACGCCACGACGACGAGATCGTCGCGACGGTCAAGGGCAGCTGGACGAGCTACGAACTACGCGCCTTGTGGCGTGAGGACGATAGCGTCCTGCAGTTCCTCGCCTTTCCCGACATCAAGGTGACCGACGATCGCCGTGCGGGCATCTACGAGGCGATCGGGCTGGTCAACGAGCAATTGTGGATCGGCCATTTCGAGCTGTGGTCCTCCTCCGGCGTCCTGCTCTACCGCCACGCGGCGATGGTCGACGGCGAGGAGGAGGGGACGATGTCGCTCGGCGCCGCCGAACTGCTCGTCGAATCGGCGATCGAGGAATGCGAGCGCTTCTATCCCGTCTTTCAGTTCGTGCTCTGGGGCGGCAAGACGCCGAAGGAGGCACTCGCCGCCGCGCTGATCGAGACGCAGGGCGAGGCCTGAGCCGATGCGGCTGTTGATGGTCGGCGCCGGCAACATGGGCGGCGCGATGCTGCGCCGCTGGCTCGGCGCCGGTACCGATCCTGCCGATGTGACGGTCGTCAGCCCCAGCCTGCGCGCGATGCCCGACGGTGTCCGCGTCCTTCCGGAGATCCCAGACGTTGCCGAGGGCGGCTATGATGCCATCGTCCTGGGTCTCAAGCCGCAGCAGCTCGGTACGCTACGCGACGGGCCGCTCGCCGGGCATGCGCCGTCCTTGCTGATCTCGATCCTGGCGGGGGTCGAGGAGGCGACGCTGGCGTCGCTGACCGGTGCCACGGCGGTGGTGCGGGCGATGCCCAACCTGCCGGTGGCGATCGGCGAGGGCGTCACCGCACTCTATTCCTCCACCGCGGATACGGCGGCACGCGCCGCCGTCACGGACTTGATGACACCGCTCGGGCTCGTCGAGTGGATCGCCGATGAAGCGCGCTTCGACGATGTCACCGCGCTGGCGGGCTGCGGTCCGGGTTTCGTCTTCCGCTTCGCCGACGCGCTGGCTCAAGCCGGGGCCGCGCTCGGACTGCCCGCCGATCAGGCGGCACGACTGGCGCTTGCGACATTATCCGGTTCGGCGGCGATGGCCGCCGGTTCGGACGTTCCTCCGGCCGTGCTGGCGGATCGGGTCGCGAGCCCCGGCGGGTCGACGCGGCAAGGCCTCAACGTGCTCGATCGCGCGGACGGGCTGGTCGCGCTGCTCACCGAGACGCTCGCGGCATCGGCGCGTCGCAATCGCGAGATGGCGGCCGCCGCGCGCTGACCCCGGCGGGGAGCCGGCAGGGGTGCGATCCGGAATGGGCCGGCAGGCGATGCACCGCCGGCGCAGGTGATCGATCAGGTGCGCAGCGTCTCGATATGGGTGCGGTCGGGCTCGGGGATCATCCCCTCCAGCACCGCCCAATAGCCGGAGACGGCCTCCTGTCCGGCCGCCTGATAGGCCTGAGACATCTTGGTGCGCACCGCCTCGAACAGCTCGCTCTCGAGCTTGGCGCCGTCGTCGGTCAGGCGGAGCAGCCGCTGCCGACGGTCGCGTTCGCCGGGGCGGGTGCTCACCAGCTTGCGGTCGGTCAATTCGTTGAGTACGCGCCCGAGGGACTGCTTGGTGATCGCCAGCAGCGCGAGCAGCTCGCTGACCGTCAAATCGGGTTTGCGGGCGATGAAGTAGAGTGCGCGATGGTGTGCGCGGCCCAATCCTTGTGCTGCGAGCCCCTGATCGATGGAGCGGGTGAGATGGCTGTGGCCAAAATACAGAAGTTCCATACCGCGACGGAGTTCGGGCTCGCGGAGAAACTGGGCGGAAGCGGAGGGAGCTGGGGCAGCCATGTTGACCGGTTTAGCCACCGCCCCTACGCCTTTTCAACCCCTGATGCCTGAGAGATATCGATGAACGCGCCTATGACGGCCGACCCGGCCGCTTTCCGCTTCGACCCGACCGCTACGCCGGTCGACGCCAATGAGCGTGCGGCGCGGCTCGTCGATCCGGGCTTCGGCCGCGTCTTCACCGATCACATGGCGGTGATCCGCTATACGGAAGGCAAGGGCTGGCACGATGCCGCGATCACCGCGCGCGCACCGGTCACGGTCGACCCGTCCACCGCGGTGCTGCATTACGCGCAGGAGATCTTCGAGGGGCTCAAGGCCTATCGCCTCGACGACGGCGCCATGGCGCTGTTCCGCGCCGACGCCAACGCGCGCCGCTTCAACAATTCGGCGCGGCGGCTGGCGATGCCCGAACTGCCCGAGGACCTGTTCCTCGAATCCTGCCGCCAGCTGGTCAGGACGGAACGCGACTGGTTCCCGCAGATCGACGGCGGCGCGCTCTACCTCAGGCCGTTCATGTTCGCGAGCGAGGCGTTTCTCGGCGTGAAGCCCTCGGCCGAATATCTCTACATGGTCATCGCATCGTCGGTGGGCGCCTATTGGAAGGGTGGCGCGCGTGCCGTGTCGATCTGGGTCAGCCAGAATTATACGCGCGCCGCTCCGGGCGGCACGGGCGAGGCGAAGTGCGGCGGCAATTACGCCGCGAGCCTCGCCGCGCAATCGGAGGCGATCGCCCAGGGCTGCGACCAGGTCGTTTTTCTCGATGCGGTCG
>JBKBTU010000128.1:0-7611 GCA_046290715.1 Sphingomonas sp.
GGCCGGGCTGGGTCGCGGCGGAGCGCCTGCGCGACGGTGTCGGGCTGGGGCTGATCGCGACGGCGCTCGTCCACCTGCTGGCCTTCCATGCCGCGCCGCTGCCGGTGCTGGGTCTCGATGCCGCGATCGCGCTTGTCGGTGCGAGCCTTGGCCTGCTGCCGCGGATGATCCCAGGGCATGCGAGCCGGCACGCACTGCATGGAAACGCAGCGGTTCCCGCCTGATCCTTGCGTCTGACGCCGACGCACCTCAGCTTGGCACCGACACAATCGGGACGTACCCCATGAAGAACATCGGTTTCCTGTCGTTCGGCCACTGGTCCGCCGCCCCCGGATCGGCGACCCGATCGGCGCGCGACGTGCTGCTCCAGTCGATCGACCTCGCCGTCGCCGCCGAACAGCTGGGCGCGGACGGCGCCTATTATCGCGTCCACCATTTCGCGCAGCAGCTCGCCTCCCCCTTCCCGCTGCTCGCCGCGGTGGCTGCCCGGACCAGCCGCATCGCCATCGGCACCGGCGTCATCGACATGCGCTACGAGAACCCCTTCTACATGGTCGAGGATGCGGGTTCCGCCGACCTGATCAGCGGCGGGCGGCTGCAGCTCGGCATCAGCCGCGGTTCGCCCGAGCAGGTGATCGACGGCTGGCGGCACTTCGGCTACGCGCCGGCCGAGGGCGAGAGCGATGCCGACATGGGGCGCCGCCATGCCGAGGTCTTCCTCGAGCTGCTGAAGGGCCAAGGCTTCGCCAAGCCCAACCCGCGCCCGATGTTCCCCAACCCGCCGGGCCTCCTGCGGCTCGAACCGCATGCCGAGGGGCTGCGGGAGCGCATCTGGTGGGGATCGGGCAACAACGCCACCGCGGTCTGGGCGGCGAAGCTCGGCATGAACCTGCAAAGCTCCACCCTGAAGGCAGACGAGAGCGGCGAGCCCTTCCACGTCCAGCAGGCCAAGCAGATCCGCATCTACCGCGAGGCATGGGCAGCGGCGGGCCATACCCGCGCGCCGCAGGTGTCGGTGTCGCGGTCGATCTTCCCGATCCTCAACGCGCAGGACCACGCCTATTTCGGCCGCGGCGAGAGCAGCGACCAGATCGGCGTCATCGACAACATGCGCGCGGTGTTCGGCCGCTCCTACGCCGCCGAGCCAGAGCGGCTGATCGAGCAGCTGCGCGCCGACGAGGGCATAGCTGAAGCCGATACGCTGCTGCTCACCGTCCCCAACCAGCTCGGCGTCGACTATAACGCCCACGTGATCGAGGGCGTGTTGAAGGCGCTCGCCCCAGCGCTCGGCTGGCGTTGACCATCACTCAGGCGCGAGGGTCGCGGTGCCGGCCGGCGTCAGCGTCAGCATCGCGCGGTCGGCGGCACGATAGCGCCGCCACCGCACCCCGCCGCTGCCGCCGGGATCGCCCGTCTTGACGAAATCGACGAGGTAGCGGCTCATCGTCCGCGCCGCCGTGCGGTCCGTCGGGGTCGCGGCGGCACCGTATTTGATCGCGGCGGTGTCGAAGAAGAAGGGGATGTCGGTTGCGTGCGCGGCGCCGCGCGTCTGCGGCGTTCGCGCCGACCCAGCGACATAGTCGAAGCGGTAATAATAGACCGGCACGTCCTGCGCGGCGATCAGCCCGGCGACCTCGCGCGCGCCCGCGATCATCGGGCCGCTCGCACCGCCGATATCGTCGCTCGTCGCGCCGATCATCACCGGTACGCGTGCGAAGCGGCCGGCGCGATAGGCCGTACCGACGTCGACGAAGTGCCGCCCGTCGGGCACCGGTCCGCTATAGCCCTTCGCCTGCCCCAGCGTCGCGAGGTTGAGCCCGTCGACGACCGCCTCCGGATCGAGCGCGCGTAGCTTCACGGCAGCCTGCGGGTCGTCGGCCGCGATCCCCTTCCCGGCCGCGAAGGCGATCCCCGCCGCTTCGGCGACCGCGATCGAGGTGGCGTCCGGCGCCGCCGATCCCCCCGATTGCACCACCGCCGCGCGGAACAGGCCTTGTGCCTCGGGTGCGGTGAGCAGGGCATGGACGGAACGGCCGCCGGCGCTTTCGCCGACGATCGTCACCGCCGCCGGATCGCCACCGAAGGCGGCGATGTTGCGCTGGACCCAGCGCAGCGCGGCGAGCTGGTCGAGCAGGCCGAAGTCGACCTCCCGTGACGCGCCTGCCGCATCGAGGCGGGGGTGCGCGAAGCTGCCGAAGCGGCCGAGCCGATAGTTGAAGCTGACGACGACGATGCCCTGCCGCGCCAGATTGGCACCGCTGTAGGTCGGCGGCGAGGAGCCGCCGTTGACGAAGCCGCCGCCGTAGATCCACACCAGCACCGGGCGCTTGCCCGCGCCGCCGGCCGGGCGCCAGACGTTGGCGTAGAGGCAATCCTCCGCCGGCGCGGTGCCGAGCGGTGCGGCGTCGCTCGGGAAGGGCAATTGCATGCAGTCCGGGGCATAGCGGCCGGCGTCGCGAACGCCCGACCAGCGCGCCGCGGGCTGCGGCGCCCGCCAGCGCAGCGCACCGACCGGCGGCGCGGCGAAGGGCATGCCCTTGAACGCCTCGATTCCCGCACTCTCGCCGACCTCGCGCACGCCGCGCACAGACCCCAGGTCGGTGGCGACGACGAGCGGATCGCGCGCTTGCGCACCGCCGCCCGCGGTCATCGCGATCGTCGCGACCAGCATCCGCCCGATTCCGAACCGCGCCATCCATCCTCTCCCGCAAACCCTTGAAAAGCGGGTGTGCCACGCCGCGACGGGGCTCGACAAGCCGTCAGCCGCGCGGGCCGACGTCCGAGCGGCGTGCGATCAGCACCGGACGGATGACGGCGTCGGCGGTATCGTCGGGCGGATCGTCGGCGTCCTCACCGGCGAGCGCGACGAGCAGCCTGGCGGCCGCGAGCCCGCCCATCTCCCGCACCGGCAGCCGGACGGAGGTGAGGTTCGGCCAGACCCGACCCGCCATCGGCAGGTCGTCGAAACCGATGATGGACAGGTCGTCGGGCAGCGTCAGTCCGCGTTCGCGCGCCGCCTGCATCACGCCGATCGCCATGTCGTCGTTGAGCGCGAACACCGCGGTCGGCGGCTGCGGCAGCGCGAGCAGGCGATGTCCGGCGGCGACGCCGCTCTCGAACGTATACCCGCCCTCGACGTCATACGCCCCCTCGATCGCGAGGCCGCGTTCGGCGAGCGCCGCGAGAAAGGCGTGCCCGCGCACGTGCGACGAGCGGTAGGACGCGGGCCCGCGCACCAGCGCGATACGCCGGTGGCCGAGATCGGCGAGCCGGCAGGCCGCCTCCGCCGCCCCCCATTCGTCGTTGCTCACGACGCTCTGCGCAGGGTCGTCGAGCGTGGTGCAGGTGATGCGGACATAGGGGCAGCCGATGCCCCGCAGCATCGCGATCAGCGCCTCGTCCTCCGACAGCGGCGGCGGCAGGATGACGCCGTCGAGCCGCTGCCGGGCGATCACCGCGCGCACGTCGTCCAGCATCGTCGCCGCCTCGCGCCGGGTGGGGTGGACGACCAGCTCCATACCCTCCGGCCGCAGCACGTCGAGGATGCCGAGCTGCATGTTGACGACATAGGTCGGGCTGGGATTTTCGTAGATCAGCCCGACCAGGAACGACCGGCCGAGCGCCAGGCTGCGCGCCTGCGCATTGGGGCTGAAGCCCAGTTCCTCGATCGCGCGGTTGACCCGCTCGTACATCCGCGGCGTGACGTGCGGTTCGCGGTTGATGACGCGCGATACCGTCTTCTTGGACACCTTGGCATAGGCGGCGACGTCGGTGATCGTCGCGCGTCGCCCGGTCGCGGGCCGCGCCTTCGCCTCCCCGCTCATGCCGCCTCGTCCTCCGTCGCCAGTGCCCAGGGCGCACGCTTCAGCGCCTCGGCGAGGTGATCGACCACCGCCTGGACGCGCAGCGGCCGGAGCGGCGACGGCGGCATCAGCAGGTAGAGCGCGAGCGGCGGCGGCGACCAATCGGGCATCGCGATCTCCAACGCGCCGTCGCGCACCTCGCGCCAGACGAGGAATTCGGGTTGCAGCGCCAGCCCGTGTCCCGCCAGCAGCGGCGCGGCGAGCAGGTCGGCATTGTCCGCCCACATCCGCACGGGCGGCTGCACCGTCTCCTCGCCGAAGCGCGGATGCGTGAAGCGCCAGCTGCCCGGCGTCGCGCCGCCCGCATAGCCGAGCGCCCGATGGCCGGCGAGTTCGGCCGGATGTGTCGGCCGGCCATGCGCGTCTAGATAGGCTGGCGACGCCACGAGCAGCAGCCGCACGCTGCACAGCCGCCGCGCGAGCAGCGACGAATCCTCCAGCCGCGCGATCCTGAGCGCAAGGTCGAAGCCGTCGCCGACGAGATCGACGTGCCGGTCGCTGAGCGCGATGTCGAGCGTCACTTCCGGATAGGCGGCGAGGAAGGCGGGCAGCGTCGCCGCCATATAGCCGATCCCGAACGACAGCGGCGCGCTGAGGCGGACGCGGCCGCGCGGAGTCGTCGACTGCTCGCTCGCCTCGTCCTCCGCCGCCTCGCCCTCGCGCAGGATGCGGGTCGCGCGCTCCAGCACGCCGCGTCCGCCCTCGGTCAGCGACAGCTGGCGCGACGTGCGCGCGAGCAGCGCGACGCCCAGCCGCGCCTCCAGCCGCGCGATCGCCTTGGAGACGGTCGGATTGGCGAGGCCGAGCTCGCGCGCGGCATGCGCGAACGAGCCGGTTTCGGCGACCTTGGCAAAGATCGCCCAGGCTTCGAGATCGGGGAGACGACGTGGCATTTTCGGCAACGATGCAATGCCATCATTGCCGTTTCGTCAAGCCGGAACATCGCCCATCTTGTCGGCAACGGAGCAAGCCTCCGCTTCTGCCAAGGAGATACGCCATGATCGAACGTCGTCCCTTCGCCGCCCTGGGTGGTGCCAACCACGGCTGGCTCGATGCCAAGCATCATTTCTCGTTCGCCAATTACTACGACCCCGCCAAGATGGGCTGGGGACCGATCCGCGTTTGGAACGACGACACGATCGCCGCCGGCACCGGCTTCCCGCCGCATCCGCACGCCGACATGGAGATCATCACCTACGTCCGCGACGGCGCGATCACCCACCAGGATTCGCTCGGCAACATCGGCCGGACCGAGGCGGGCGACGTGCAGGTGATGAGCGCGGGATCGGGCCTGCGCCATTCGGAATACAACCGCGAGCCCGGCACGACCCGCATCTTCCAGATCTGGATCGAACCCAAGAGCCGCGGCGGCCAGCCGTCGTGGGGCGCCAAGCCCTTCCCCAAGGGCGACCGCGCCGGCACCTTCGTGACGCTCGCGAGCGGCATGGACGGCGACACCGACGCGCTGCCGATCCGCACCGACGCCCGCGTGCTCGGCGCGACGATCAAGGCGGGCGAGACCGCGGAATATCCGCTCGGGTCCGGCCACCACGCCTATCTCGTTCCCGCCACCGGCGCGATCGAGGTCAACGGCGTGCGGATCGATGCACGTGATGGCGCGGCGATCAAGGATGAAGCCATCCTGACCGTCACCGCGATCGAGGATGCCGAAATCGTCCTCGTCGACGCCGCCTGATTGTAACCGATCATCACCAGGGAGACAGACCATGCCGTTCATCACCACCGCCGACGGGACCGAGATCTTCTACAAGGATTGGGGTCCCCGCGACGCTCAGGTCATCCACTTCCATCACGGCTGGCCGCTGAGTTCGGACGATTGGGATGCGCAAATGATGTTCTTCGTCCAGAAGGGCTATCGCGTCGTCGCACACGACCGGCGCGGGCATGGTCGCTCCTCGCAGTCCGCCACCGGACACGACATGGACAGCTATGTCGCCGACGTCGTCGCACTGACCGACGCGCTGGATCACAGGAACGCGATCCACGTCGGCCATTCGACCGGCGGCGGCGAGGTGGCGCGCTACGTCGCCCAGGCAAAGCCCGGCCGCGTCGCCAAGGCGGTGCTGGTCAGCGCGGTCGCGCCGATCATGCTGCAGACGGACGCCAATCCGAACGGCGTGCCGCTCGCCGTGTTCGACGACATCCGCACCCAGACCGCAACGAACCGCGCCCAATATTTCTGGGACTTCACTCTTCCGTTCTTCGGCTACAACCGCGACGGGGCCGAGGTGAAGGAGGGCGTGCGCCGCAATTGGTGGCGGCAGGGCATGACCGGCAGCATCCTCGCGCACACGCTCGGCATCAAGGCGTTCTCGGAAACCGACTTCACCGACGACCTGAAGGCGATCCGTGTGCCGACGCTGGTGATGCACGGCGAAGACGATCAGATCGTGCCGTTCGCGACGACGGGCAAGCTGTCGGCGGATATCGTCGCGGGCGCGGTGCTGAAGTCCTACCCCGGCTATCCTCACGGCATGCCGACGACGCACGCCGACACGATCAACGCGGACCTGCTCGCCTTCATCGAAGGTTGAGCATGCCGGGCGCGGCTGGACCCTCGCCGCGCCCCCTCCCCTCGCAAGGACCGTTGCCATGGCCGACCGCATCCTGATCCTCTACGGCTCCTACCGGTCCGACCGGCAGGGGATCGCGCTCGCCGAATGGCTGGTCGAGGCGTTCCGCGCCCGCGGCACGGCGCCGGAGCTGGTCGACGCCAAGGCGGTCGGCCTGCCGATCCTCGACCGCATGTACAAGGAATATGCGCAAGGCGAGGCGCCGCCGGCCATGGAGGCGCTCGCGGGCAAGATCCGCACCGCCGACGCCTTCGTCTTCGTCACCGGCGAATATAACTGGGGCGTTCAGCCCGGTCTCAAGAACCTGACCGACCATTTCCTCGAGGAATGGTTCTGGCGGCCGGCGGCGATCGCCAGCTATTCCGCAGGCCGCTTCGCCGGCGCCCGCGCCGGACTCGCCTGGCACGGCACGCTGTCGGAAATGGGGATGGTCGTGGTGTCGAGCGCGCTCGCGGTCGGCGGGATCGGCCATGCCTTCGACGACGCGGGCCAGCCCGCCGGCGACGGTGGTGCGGCGCTGACCCGCGCCTTCCCGCGCTTCGCCGACGACCTCGCCTGGTGGACCGAGGCGGCCCGCCAGCAGCGCGCGCGGCAAGACCCGCCTTATTGAAAGGGGCGTCGACCCCGTCCGCGCGTCGCTATCCCGGCAGCCGGCGGGGGAACCGGCTGCCGGGCGCACGCGCCTTACTGCGCCGGCTGCTGCTTGGCCGCGCGGCTGATCTCCGCCTTGCCCATCTGCGAGACCAGGACGTCGCCCGATCCGCTGAAGTTGGCGGCGGGCAGCTGCGACAGCCGATTGCCGACGGCGACGGTCACCGCCTCGATCGCGCCACTGGCGGTGGTGCGGACCTCCTGCACCGTGCCGATCACCCGGCCGCGTGTGTCGGCGACGCTCATGCCGCGGGTCACGTCGAAGCTGCCGTTGCCGCTCGCCGCCGCGGTGCCGGCCAGCGCCAGTTGCCCGCCGCCGAGGCTGGCCGTCGCGGCGCCGTTGCCCGCCACGCTGCCCGCGCTCGCCACCGCCTGACCGGCGGCGCCGCGGGCACCGGCGACCACCGCGCTGCCGGTATCGCGGACCTGCGACGCCAGCCCTCGCGCCGGACCCACGCCGCGGCGCGCACCCCCCCCGAGCGCCTCGGTCCCGACCCGCTGCG
>JBKBTU010000129.1:0-7498 GCA_046290715.1 Sphingomonas sp.
GTAGCCCTGCGTCAGATAGAATTGCCGCAGCTTCTGCTGGTCGTAGTTGAGGCGATCCTGGTCGTAGCTGGTGTTCGACGAGAGCAGGCGGAACCAGCGCGATTCCTTGGTCACCATCTCGCCGCGCAGCTTGCCGTCGTTGAATACCTCGTTGCCGATGATGTTGATCTGACGGACCTTGGACTTGGGGCCCTCGGTGATCTCGAACACCACGTCGACGCGGTTCTGGTCGAGGCTGACCATCTTGGGGCTGATCACCGCGGCGAAGCGGCCCTGGCGGCGGTACAGCTCGATGATGCGGCTGACGTCCTGACGGACCGCGGTGCGCGTGAAGATCTGGCGTGGCGCGAGCTTGATCTCCTTGGTGATCTTGTCGCTCTTGAGCGCCTTGTTCCCTTCCAGGATCACGCGGTTGATGATCGGGTTCTCGCGCACGCGCAGCACGATGTCGCCGGTCTCGACGCCCGAGATCGAGAAGTCGACGAATAGGTCGGATGCCTGAAGGTCCTTCAGCGCCTGGTCGAGCGTTTCGGCGGTGTAGGGGATGCCGACGCGCAGCTTGGTGTAGGAGAGCACCGTCTCCGGCTCGATGCGCTGCGATCCCTCGACGCGGAGCGTCTTGATCGTGCGCACGGGTGCGGGCGTCTGTGCCTGGGCGCCGGCCGCAGGTGCGGCAGCGGCAGGCGCGGGAGCAGCCGTGGGAGCCGGTGCGGTCTGGGCCATGACCGGCACGCCCGACAGCATGGTGCCGGCCAGCAGCGCGGCACCCATGCCGACGAACTTGGAACTCTTCATCGCTGTCACTCAACCCACCCCAAATACGTCAGGATACCCAAGATCGTCGGGAACCGCAGAGCTATGCCCTGCCCCAACCCGATCAGCCGATCAACCCGGCGAGCCGCTGCCACAGGCCGACAGCGGACAAATCGTTGAAGGTCACGATCAGCATCAACGCCAATACCGCGGCGAGACCGCCGCGGAATGCCCATTCCTGCACCCTGGGTTCGAGCGGACGGCGGCGGATCGCCTCGATCGCGTAGAAGAACAGGTGGCCGCCATCGAGCATGGGTACTGGCAGCAGGTTGATGAACCCCAGATTGATCGACAGCATCGCCACCAGCCAGACGAAGGCGCTGAAGCCGAGCGCCATCTGCTCGCCAGAGATCTTGGCGATGCGGATCGGACCGCCGAGTTCGTCGATCGAGCGACGGCCGCTGATGATCTGGCCCAGCGTCTCCAGCGTGCCGGAGATGATCTCGCCCGTCATCCGCACGCCCGCGAGCGGCGCCTCGGCGAGCGGCACCGGCGCCAGTACCGGATCGCCGCTGGCGATGCCGATGCGGCCGATGCGATAGCTATTGCCGAAGCGATCGCGCTGGTGGACGACGCCGATCGCGAGCGGCCGGTCCGTCTCGCCGCCGCCGCGTGCGATGCGGACGGTGACGCGCTCGCCTGGACGGATCAGGGCGTAGCGGGCGACGTCGGAAAAGGTCTCGATGGAGCGGCCGTCGATCGCGAGGATCCGGTCGCCCGGCAGCAGGCCGGCCTTGGCGCCCGGTCCGCCCTCGATAACCGTGCCGACGACGGCGGGCGTGCGGTCGACGCCATAGGCATAGGCGAAGCCGGCGAGGATCAGCACGGCCAGCACCAGGTTCACCGCCGGTCCGGCGCCGACGATGATCGCCCGCTGCCACAGGGGCTTGGCCTGGAAGGTGCGCGCGCGTTCCGCGGCGGGGAGCGACAGCCACGCCGCATCGGGCTGGCTCGCCGGGTTCATGTCGCCGGCAAAGCGGACATAGCCGCCGAGCGGCAGCCAGCCGAACTTCCAGCGCGTGCCCCGGCGATCGGTGAAGCCCGCGACCTCGCGGCCGAAGCCGATCGAAAAGGCCTCCGCCTTCACGCCGAACAGCCGGCCGGCGAGGTAATGACCCATTTCGTGGATGAAGACGAGCGGGCCGATCGCGCACAGGAAGGCGAGCACCGCCATCAGGACGCCTGGGGACTGGATCAAGCTGGGCAATCCTTCACGCGTTACGCCTCTACCCGCCCCCGGATACGTCCCTGTATCAGCTCGTCCGCCCTCGCACGCGCTTCGCCGTCGACGGCGAGCACCGCCTCCATCGTATCGGGAGCGGGCGGATCGTAGCGCTCCAGCGTATCGGCGACGATTGCGGCAATTTCGAGGAAGCCGATGCGGCGTTCGAGGAAGGCGGCGACCGCGACCTCGTTGGCGGCGTTGAGGATCGCGGGGCGCGCGCCGCCGGCCTCCAGCGCCGCACGCGCCAGCGCGAGCGCGGGAAAGCGGACGGGATCGCATGCCTCGAAGTCGAGCCGGCCGATGCCGACGAGGTCGAGCGGCGCCATCGGCGTCGCCATCCGGTCCGGCCAGGCGAGCGTATGCGCGATCGGGACGCGCATGTCGGACGGGCCGAGCTGCGCCAGCATCGAACCGTCGACGTAATCGACCATCGAATGGATCACCGACTGGCGGTGGAGGACGATCTCGATCCGCTCGTTAGGCACCGGGAACAATCGCGCCGCCTCGATCAGTTCGAGGCCCTTGTTCATCATCGTCGCGCTGTCGACGCTGATCTTGGCGCCCATCGACCAATTGGGGTGCGCGACCGCCTGTTCGACCGTCACGTCCGCCATCCGCTCAGCCGACCAGTCGCGGAACGGGCCGCCGCTCGCGGTCAGGATGATGCGGCGGACGCGCTCGGGCCGCACGAAATCGAAGCATTGGTAGATGGCGTTGTGCTCGCTGTCCGCGGGCAGCAGCGTCGCGCCCGAGCGCGCGGCGGCGGCAAGAATGACCTCGCCCGCCGACACCAGAGGCTCCTTGTTGGCGAGCACCACCGTGCCGCCATGCGCGATCGCCGCCATCACCGGCTCGAGCCCGGCGCACCCGACGATCGCGCCCATCGTCCAGTCGGCCCCCGCGGCGGCATCGCACACCGCCTGCCGCCCGCCGGCCGCGAGCGTCCCTGTGCCGGCCAGCGCCTCGCGCAGCGCGGGCAGGCAGCTTGCGTCGGCGACGACCGCCACTTCCGCGCGCGTGCGGATCGCCGCCGCGGCGAGGTTGGCGACGTCGCAATTGGCGGTCAGCGCGCGGACGCGGAAGCGGTCGGGCTCGCGTTCGACGAGGTCGAGGGTGGAGGTGCCGACCGAACCGGTCGCCCCCAGGATGGTGACGGTCTTCATGTCAGAAGGCGAGCGGCACGACGACGAGCAAAGCGGCGACCGGCATCACCGGCACGACGCCGTCGAGCCGGTCGAGGAAGCCGCCGTGGCCGGGGATGACGCTGCCCGAATCCTTGACGCCGGCGCGGCGCTTGAGATGGCTTTCGAACAGGTCGCCGGCCTGCGCCAGGATCGCGAGCAGCGGCGTCGCCAGCACGAAGCGCAACGGCAGCAGGTAGGTCACCTGCATCACGACCGCGACGATCGTCGCCAGCGCGATACCGCCGATCAGTCCCGCCCAGGTCTTGTTGGGGCTGACGCGCGGCGCGAGCTTGGGACCGCCGATCGCGCGCCCGGAGAAATAGGCGCCGATGTCGGTCGCCCAGACGAGGCTCAGCGCCCAGAGCGCGTTGCGGATGCCGTCCGGCTCGTGCCGGATCAGCAGCAGCGCGTAGATCGGCAGCCCGCAATAGAGGACGCCGAGCCCCAGCTGCGGCCGGCGCGTGACGATCGTCAGGAAGAAGAAGGCGCCGACGAGAAGGCCGAGCGCAAAGAAGTTCGGCCCTGCGGCGATCGGGCACATGATCGCGAGCGGCACGAACAGCACGTACTGTCCGAGCCGCTTGGTCCTGGCGTCGACACCGTGCAGCGCGCTCCATTCCGCCATCATGAAGACGCCGGCGACGACGGTTAGCAGCCAGAAGGGGAACCCGCCGAACGCCAGCGCGACCAGCGCCAGCGCGACGAGGCCGAGCCCGGTCAGCGTGCGCGTCGCGAGTTCGGAGGGGCGCTTGCGCGTCCCGGAATGACCCGCGGGAACGTCGCTCACAGGCCGCCGTAGCGCCGCTGGCGCTGGCCGAACGCGGCGATCGCGTCGGCGAGCGTGTCGCCGGTGAAATCCGGCCACAAGGTGTCGACGAACAGAAGTTCGGCATAGGCCGCCTGCCAGAGCAGGAAATTGGAGAGACGCTGCTCGCCCGAGGATCGGATGACGAGGTCCAACGGCGGCAGGTCGGCGGTATCGAGTTCCGCCTCGATATGTTCGGGCGTGATCGCCGCGGGATCGATCTCGCCCGCCGCCGCGCGCGCCGCCAGTCGCTGTGCGGCGGTGGCAAGCTCGGCCTGCGAGCCGTAGTTGAGCGCGATCGCGAGCACCGGGCCGGTGTTGGACGCGGTTTTCGCGACCGCATCGTCGACGAGCGCGACGAGGTCCGGCGCGAAACGGCGATAATCGCCGATAACCCGCAACCGGACATTCTCCTGGACCAGTTCGGCGAGGTCGCTGCGGATGAACAGCCGCAGCAGCCCCATCAGCGCGCCGATCTCATCCTCCGGGCGCCGCCAGTTCTCGGACGAGAAGGCGTACAGCGTCAGCGCCTCGACGCCCATCGCACGCGCGGCGCGGGTGACGCGGCGGACCGCCTCCACCCCCGCCTTGTGACCGGCGACGCGCGGCAGGTGGCGCGCCTTCGCCCAGCGGCCGTTGCCGTCCATGATGATCGCGACGTGCCGTGGTACGGGCGCCGCCACGGACACCGCGGACAGGATCGGGGCGCTGCTCACCGCGGCGCTCTCGCAGGAGCGCCGGGCCGCTCATGCCCCCGGCATGAGCTAAACAGCCTTGGCTGTTTGCCCGTCACTTGCCCAGGATTTCCTTTTCCTTGGCGCTCGCCGCGGCGTCGAGGTCGGCGATCGTCGCGTCGGTCAGCTTCTGCACTTCGGTCTCGTGGCGCTTGCGCTCGTCCTCGCCGAACACGCCCTTCTTCTCGTCGGTCTTCAGCGCGTCCATGCCGTCGCGGCGGACGTTGCGCACCGCGACGCGCGCGCCCTCGGCATATTTGCCGGCGAGCTTGGCGAGTTCCTTGCGGCGCTCCTCGGTCAGGTCGGGGATCGGCAGACGCAGCGTCTGGCCGTCATTGATCGGGTTGAGCCCGAGCCCCGCCGAACGGATCGCCTTTTCGACCGGGCCGACGTTCGACTTGTCCCACACCTGCACGGAAATCATCCGCGGCTCGGGCACCGATACGGTCGCGACCTGCGTCAGCGGCATGTGGCTGCCGTAGACCTCGACCGTGACCGGATCGAGCAGCGCGGTGGAGGCGCGGCCGGTACGCAGGCCGGCGAGGTCGTGCTTCAGCGATTCAACGGCACCGGCCATGCGGCGTTCGAGATCGGCCTTGTCATAGGCGGGCATTGGTCACTCCTGCTCGTTCTGGACGATCGTCGACACTCCGTCTCCGCCTAGCACCGCGGCGAAATTGCCGTGCTGGCGGATGTTGAAGACGACGATCGGGATGTTGTTGTCGCGGCACAGCGCGATGGCGCTCGCGTCCATGACCTTGAGGTCGTCGGACAGCACCTTGGAATAGCTGACGGTGTCGTAGCGCGTCGCACCCGGCACCTTCTTGGGGTCGGCATCGTAGACGCCGTCGACGCTGGTGCCCTTGAAGAGCGCATCGCACTTCATCTCGGCAGCACGCAACGCTGCGCCCGAATCGGTGGTGAAGAACGGGCTGCCGACACCGGCGGCGAAGATCACGACGCGCCCCTTTTCCAGGTGACGCTCGGCACGGCGGCGAATGAACGGCTCGCACACCGACTGCATCGGGATCGCCGACTGGACGCGGGTATCGACGCCGATCTGCTCGAGCGCGTTCTGCACCGCGAGCGCGTTCATGACGGTGGCGAGCATGCCCATGTAATCGGCGGTCGCGCGCTCGATCCCCTTGGCCGCCGCCGACAGGCCGCGGAAGATGTTGCCGCCGCCGACGACGACGCACAACTCGTAGCCCTGGCCGCGCACCCCGGCGATCTCCTCGGCGACACGCGCGGTGATCGCGGGATCGATCGCGAGGCCGCCCTCGCCCATCAGCACTTCGCCGGACAATTTCAACAAGATGCGTTTGAAGCGCGGCGCGGGCGTCATGAGGTCCTACAGCATGGGGGAGGGAGCGGGCGGACCTTAGGCGCGCCCGCGCCACGGAGCAACCTCCCGATGGCGGAGGCGGCCCGTGGATTTTCGGTGCAGGCCCTACCCTCCCGCGCTCAGAACCCCCGACGCAGGGTGAGGAACCATTGGCGCGGCGCGCCGGCCAGCAGCGTCTGATTGTCGCCGCTGGCGGTATAGCCGTTCGTTCCGATCGTCGACACGTAGCGTTTGTCGGTGAGGTTGGTCACGCTGCCCTCGATCGCGATGCCGCGGAAAGCGCCCATATCCTCGCCGAAACGAAAACCGATGCTGGCGTCGACGAGCAACCGCCCCGCCACGGACTGGTCGTTGAGGTAGGTGAAGTAGCGCTGGGCCATGTAGTCGAGGCCGGCACGCGCGAAGATCCGACTATCGTCGTAGACCAGTTCGCCCTTCGCCATATGCTTGGGCGTATCGACCACAGTCTTACCGGCGGTCGCGGTGAGCACGGCACCGGCGGCATTGCGCACGTCGTCCTGGTAGGTCGCCTTGTTGTAGCTGTAGCTCGCGAAGACGCTGAGCGGCCGGACGATGCGATAGAAAGCGGACAACTCAGCGCCGTAGCTCTCGACGTCACCGGCGTTGTTCAACGTCGGCGGGTTGCCCTGAATGCCGGCGCCGTTCGCGAAGCTGAGCAGCCGGTTGGCGAAATGGATGTAATAGCCCGCGGCGGACAGCTGTAGTCCGCCCGTGCGCAGCCGCACGCCGCCCTCCCCCGTCCGCGACGTCTCGGGCTTCAGCGTGTTGCGGATGCCGTTGAACCCGGCTTGCGTCGTCGCGAAGGGGCCGGAGGTCGCCGACGAGACGAAGGCGCGCATGTTCTCGGTATAGCTCGCGAACAGCTCGGCACCGCCGCCCAGCGCGAACACCGCGCCGACCTGCGGCAGGAACCAGTCGCGCGCCTCGATCCTGCCGCTCACCAGGCTGCCGGTGAGCAGGTTCGCCTGGTTGCGCACGCGCATCCCCTTCCAGCCACCGTTCACCGTCAGCGCGCCGAGCGTCAGCGTGTCGGCGAGAAAATATTGCAGCGTCTCGGTGTCGTATTTGCCGTTCCACTGCGTGGAATATGGATTGGACTGGAAGTCGAGCGCGCTGCGACCGGGCGTCGCGTTGCCCATGCCGTAGAAGCGCCGCGCCTGGGTGAAGCTGTTGCTTTCGTACCAACCGCCCAGTTCCAGTCGGTTCGCCCCCGTCTCCAGCGTCAGCCGGGTCAGGTTGCCGGCACGGTCGATGCCGTACTCGGTGGTACGGAAGCCGAGCGGCGAGGCGTAGTTATAGGCGGCGGTGGACGCGAGCGCCAGCGGCTGGCCGTCGCCGCCGAGCGCACCCACGGGCGTCGGCGAATAGGGC
>JBKBTU010000012.1:0-3294 GCA_046290715.1 Sphingomonas sp.
GACATGGTCGAGCAGCCGCTGATAATCGTCCCCCGCCTCGCGCCGCGCCATCTCGCCGGCCAGCGTCGCGACGTCACCGACCGGGGCGAGCGCGCGGGCATCGATCAGCCCGTCGAGCAGATCCACGCGCCGCGCCAGCGCGTCGGCAAGCGGTGTCGTCACCGGCTCAGCCCGCGGCAAAGGGGCGCGTGCCCGCGGCCTTGCCCTCGCCGTCGAGGCGGATCGCCTCGATCCGCGCCTGCGCCGCGTCGAGCCGCTCGGCGCAGCGCTGGCGCAGCCGGTCGCCGCGCTCGTAGAGGCCGATCGATTCGTCCAGCGTCGCCTCGCCGCTCTCGAGGCGGCTGACGATGCGTTCCAGTTCCTTGAGGGCGTCCTCGAACGACAGGCTCTCGATCGGCGTTTCCATATCCGCGCTATGCGGCAGGGCCGGGACGGGCGCAAGGAGGGCAGCGGATCGACCTTGCGCCGCCGAACGTTCCCCGCGCCATGTTCACCAGCATCAATCCTGCGACCGGCCAGGCCGGCGCCAGCATCACCGAACTGACCGCCGAGGAGACGGAGGGCAAGCTGGCGCGCGCCGCCAGCACCTATCGCCAGTGGCGGACGACGCCGATTGCAGAGCGCACCGCCCTCCTCGAACGGGTCGCCGAGCAGTTCGAAGCGAACGCGCGCGAACTGGCCGAGATCGCGACGCGGGAGATGGGCAAGACGCTGAAGTCGGCGATCGCCGAAGTCGAGAAATGTGCCGCCGCATTCCGCCATTACGCGCAGAACGGCCCGGCGATGCTGGAGCCGACCGTGTTCGAGACCCCCGCGGGCCGCGCGACCGCGCGCTGGCTGCCGATGGGGCCCGTGCTGGCGGTGATGCCGTGGAACTTCCCCTATTGGCAGGTGGTGCGCTTCGCCGCCCCGACGATCCTCGCCGGCAACGTCGGGCTGCTCAAGCACGCCTCGCTGACGCAAGGCTGCGGCGCGGCGATCGAGCGGATGATCGTCGCCGCGGGCGCGCCGGCGGGACTGTTCCAGAACCTCGCGATTCGGTCGGACAAGGTCGACGCGCTGATCGCCGATCCGCGCGTCGTCGCGGTGACGCTGACCGGCAGCGAAGAGGCGGGGATCAAGGTCGCCGAGGCCGCCGGCCGCCACCTCAAGAAGGTGGTGCTGGAACTCGGCGGGTCGGACCCGTTCATCGTCATGCCGTCGGCCGACCTCGACGAGGCGGTGAAACAGGCGGTCAAGGCGCGCATCCAGAACACTGGCCAGTCGTGCATCTGCGCCAAGCGGATGATCGTGCATACCGACGTTTACGACGCCTTCCTCGACCGGTTCGCGGCGGCGATGCAGGCGGTGAAGGCGGGCGATCCGATGGATCCGGACACGGACATGGGGCCGCTGTCGAGCGAGGAGCAACGGCAGACGACGCTCGATCAGCTCGCCGCGATCGAGGCGGCGGGCGGACGGCTGTTGGTCGGTGGCGAGCCGTTACCGGGACCGGGCGCCTATATGTCGGCAGGCGTGCTGGTCGACGTGCCGATCGATCACCCGGCGGCGCAGGAGGAACTGTTCGGCCCGGTAGCGATGGTGTTCGAGGCGGCGGACATCGACGCGGCGATCGCGCTCGCCAACGACGTGCCGTTCGGGCTGGGATCGTCGGTGTGGACCCACGATCCGGGCGAGCGCGAACGGTTCGAGCGCGATATCGAAGCGGGCATGACCGCGGTCAATGCGATGCTCGCCTCGACGCCCGAGGCGCCGTTCGGCGGGATCAAGCGCTCGGGCCATGGGCGCGAGCTGGGCCCTTATGGCCTGCACGAATTCATGAATTTGAAGACGGTGTTCGGCTGACGCCAGGCGGCGGCCTTAGCGGGCTGTCCAGGTGTAGAGGACCGAGACGCCGACGAGGCCGAGGTCGATCGCAGCCTGGATGCGATGCGGGCGCGGGTCGCCGATGTCGTGGGTCAGCAGCCGGATGTCCGGCGTCGGGTGGCGCAAGGCGACGATTCCCAGCGCGGCAAGCGCTGCAAGCGCGAATTTCCGACGCGGCGTCATCGCTGTTCCTCCCGATCCGGGACCGATAGCAGAGGATCGCGCCTCCCGCCAGAGTGCCGATCAGGCGGCGTAGGCCAGCGAGGTGCCGTCGCGGACGCGGTCGCGGCCTGCCGCCTTCGCCTCGAACAGCGCGCGGTCGGCGCAGCGGTACATGGCCTTCCAGTCGACCTCGCGGACGAGCGGGCCGGTGCAGGTCCCGATGCTGGCGGTGACGGTCAGGTCGAAGGGCATGCGCTCCATGCGCAGCCGGTCGAGCACGCCGCGGGCATCGAGCGGCGCGTCGCCGGACGCGAGCAGCGCGAACTCCTCGCCGCCGACGCGCGCGACCAGCGCCTGCGGCGTCGCGGCGGCGCGCAGCGCGCGGGCGATGACGCGCAGCACCTCGTCGCCGCCGTCGTGGCCGATGGTTTCGTTGATGCTCTTGAAGTGGTCGATGTCGACGAGGATCAATTGCTGGTCGCCCGTCCGGCCGATCGCCTCGTCGAGGAACGCGCGCCGGTTGAGCAGCCCCGTCAGCGGATCGGTCGCGGCGAGGAGCCGCGCGGCGATCTCCTGTTCGCGGGCGACGTCGCGCTCGACGCTGAGCAGGCGGATGCGATAGGCGACGCCGAGCGACGACAGCGCCGCCTCCAGTGCCATCGCCAGCAGCGTCGAATTGTCGATCCACAATTGCCAGCCGATCAGGTTGAACGCGGCGGCGACGCGGACGCCGGCAAGCGCCACCGGTCCGCCCCAGGCGAGCGCGAACACCCACAGGAAGTTGCTGCGCCGCCGCCATGCCCGCCACAGCACCGGCGCCAGCATGCTGAGTACGAGCAGATAGCCTGCGGTGCTGAGCGGATCGGTGATCTCCGCATAGCGCGGCGAGAGCAATGCATAGGCACCCGTCGCGGTGAGCAGAAAGGCGATGACCGCGCTGCTGTACGGACGCAGCCAGCCATCGAAGACGCGGCGCTCCAGGAAGGCGCGTGCGAACACGACGGCGGCGGCGGCCGACCAGGCGAGGAGGACGTAGTTCAGCCGTTGCCGGTCGTTGTTGTCGATCGCGGTGATCTGGCCGAGCAGCCCCGACGAGGTGAAGCCGTAGCCGAGCAGGCTCATCACCATCAGGCAATAGGCTGGCTGGAACGCCTGGCGCAGCGCCGCCCACAACGCGAGGTTGTAGATGAGCAGCGCGAGGCACATGCCCGCGAAGGCGGCGTAGAGCGCCGCCATCGTGATCTCCTGCCGCACGGCGGCGGCGGG